>NZ_JABWRW010000007.1:0-244947 GCF_014269095.1 Pseudomonas sp. SWRI50
CCAGCGTTCAATCTGAGCCATGATCAAACTCTTCAGTTCAATACTGCTTGGGTTTTTAAGAAACCCTAAACTTGGCTCAGCAATCTCAAATGACTATGTGATTTCTCGCATCGTCACTTGTGATGCTGATAATCTTTGTGACTATCAGCCCGTACTCACAAGCACCCACACGAATTGCTTGATTCAATTTGTTAAAGAGCGTTTGGTTAAGAGCTTTTCGTCTCAACCGAGGCGCGCATTCTACGCTTTCCTCAGAGCCTGTCAAGCGTTTATTTTGAAGTCTTTAGCGAGAAACTCGTTTAGCTTCAAACACTTGGCTCGCTGCGATCTCTCGTAGCGGGAGGCGAATCATACAGCGTTTAGAAGCGCTGTCAACCACCATTTCAACCGCTGACGATCTTTCGATCGAAGCCCTTCAAACTTCGTCTTCACTATTTAACCCATTGAATCTCAAGGAGTTTTTCGTTCCGACTACGCTGGAAGTGGGGCGCATTATAAGGGGATTCGAAACCCCGTCAACCTTTAATTTCACGAAACCTTAATATCGCTAAAAAGCAAAGCGGGGAGGCCTTCGGCCTCCCCGCTATTCCACTTCTCTATATAGGCTCAAAGCACCCCAGCACTGCGCAAGCGGTGCACGGCATCCGTATCCAACCCAAGCACCTCACTCAATACCGCCTCGGTGTGCTCACCCAACAGCGGCGGCGCCCGCCGGTACTCCACCGGCGTCTCCGACAGGCGAATAGGGCTGGCTACCTGCGGCACACTCCCCGCCAGTGGATGCGGGATAGTCACCGCCAACCCTCGAGCCACCACCTGCGGATCCTGGAACATCTGCGCCAGGTCATTGATTGGCCCACACGGCACCCCAGCCTTCTCCAACTGGCTCACCCACTCCGCCGTGGTCTTGAACACCGTAGCCTGACGAATCAACGGAATCAGCTCACCACGGTTGGCCACACGCAGCTTATTTGTAGCGAAGCGCGGATCATCCGCCCACTGCGGCTGCCCAGCCACCTCGGCAAACTTGCGAAACTGACCATCATTACCCACGGTAAGGATGAAATCGCCGTCTGCTGTAGGGAAGTCCTGGTAAGGCACGATATTGGGATGCGCATTACCCAGGCGCCGGGGCGGGGTGCCCGTGGTCAGATAGTTCATGGCCTGGTTCGCCAGGCAGGCCACCTGAACATCGAGCAATGCCATGTCGACATGCTGACCGATCCCGGTCTGGTCCCGATGGGCGAGGGCAGCCAAAATCGCCACAGTCGAGTACAGCCCAGTAAGAATGTCAGTCAGCGCCACGCCAACCTTTACCGGCCCAGCACCTTCTTCCCCCTCAGGCCGACCGGTCAGGCTCATCAACCCACCCAGCCCTTGGATCATGAAGTCATAGCCCGCGCGCTTGGCATAGGGCCCGGTCTGGCCAAAGCCGGTAATGGAGCAATAGATAAGCTTTGGGTTGAGCGCTTTCAGGCTTTGGTAATCCAGCCCATAGGCTGCGAGGCCACCGACCTTGAAGTTCTCGATGACGATATCCGACTTCGCCGCCAGCTCACGCACCAAGCGTTGCCCTTCAGGCTGTGTGAAGTCGATCGTCACCGAACGCTTGTTGCGATTGGCCGAAAGGTAATAGGCGGCCTCACTGGTGTTCTCACCCCGGGCATCCCTGAGGAAAGGCGGCCCCCACGAGCGGGTATCATCGCCATTACCAGGGCGCTCGACCTTGATCACGTCAGCCCCAAGGTCAGCGAGAATCTGGCCAGACCATGGGCCGGCCAACACGCGCGAAAGGTCCAGCACCCGCAGATGTGATAGCGCGCCCATGGGCTGGCTCCTTATTAATAGAAGGCCTGGATGCCGGTCTGAGCACGCCCCAGGATCAATGCATGCACGTCATGGGTACCTTCATAGGTGTTGACCACCTCAAGGTTCACCAGATGGCGAGCCACGCCGAACTCATCGGAAATGCCGTTACCCCCCAGCATGTCACGTGCCATGCGGGCGATGTCCAAGGCTTTACCGCAAGAGTTACGCTTCATGATCGAGGTGATCTCGACAGCCGCCGTGCCTTCATCCTTCATGCGCCCCAAGCGCAAGCAGCCCTGCAGTGCCAGGGTGATCTCGGTCTGCATGTCGGCCAGCTTTTTCTGGATCAGCTGATTGGCTGCCAGCGGGCGGCCGAACTGCTGACGGTCCAGGGTGTATTGGCGCGCGGTATGCCAGCAGGCCTCGGCAGCGCCCAACGCCCCCCAGGAGATGCCATAGCGTGCCGAGTTCAGGCAGGTGAACGGGCCCTTGAGGCCGCGCACGTCTGGGAAGATGTTCTCCTCAGGCACGAACACGTTGTCCATCACGATCTCGCCTGTAATCGAAGCACGCAGGCCCACCTTGCCGTGGATCGCCGGGGCGCTCAGGCCTTCCCAACCCTTTTCCAGCACGAAGCCGCGGATATCGCCAGCGTCATCCTTGCCCCACACCACGAACACATCGGCGATCGGGCTGTTGGTGATCCACATCTTGCTGCCGGTCAGGCGGTAGCCGCCGTCCACCTTTCTGGCCCGGGTGATCATCGAGCCCGGGTCGGAGCCGTGGTTAGGCTCGGTCAGACCAAAGCAGCCGATCCACTCACCCGTGGCGAGCTTGGGCAGGTACTTCTGCTTCTGCGCCTCAGTGCCGAATTCGTTGATCGGTACCATCACCAGGGAAGACTGCACACTCATCATCGAGCGATAGCCAGAGTCGATCCGCTCGACCTCGCGAGCGATCAGCCCGTAACACACATAATTAAGACCGCTGCCGCCATACTGCTCGGGGATGGTGGCACCCAGCAAACCGATTTCACCCATCTCGCGGAAGATCGCCGGGTCGGTCTGCTCATGGCGGAAGGCTTCGAGCACGCGCGGCGCCAGCTTGTCCTGGGCGAACTGATAAGCGCTGTCACGCACCATGCGCTCTTCTTCAGTGAGCTGCTGATCGAGCAGCAGCGGATCGATCCAGTTGAAGCTTGCTTTACCGGCCATGAGCGAAATCCTCGAAAAGAGAGAGCAAATTCTTGTGCCCTTGAGCCTAGGCCTGATCGGCCGTCGGGACAAACGAGGATTGCGCACGGATTAGTGATAATTTGTCACTTCGTAAATCAGCAAAACGCCACATTGACAGCCTTACAAGTGAGGTTGACGTACATGCGCCGCAAGATCCCCAGCACTGCCGCCCTGGTCTGTTTCGAGGCGGCGGCGCGTAACGAGAGCTTCACCAAGGCCGCGCAAGAACTCGCGCTGACCCAGGGCGCCGTTTGTCGGCAGATCGGCGGCCTGGAGGCCTTCCTTAATGTGGAACTGTTTCGCCGCTCAAGGCGCGGGGTGAAGCTGACCGAGGCTGGCCTTTCCTACAGCCGCCAGGTTGCCGCGCAGCTGGATGCGGTAGAGCGCGATACCTTGTCGGTCATGCGCCAGCAGGGCGCCAATGTGATCGAACTGGCCGTGGTACCCACCTTCGGCACCCAATGGCTGCTCCCCAGGCTCAAGGACTTCCAGCAGCGCCACCCCGAGGTCACCGTCAACCTGACCAACCGCACACGGCCATTTCTGTTTGCCGACACAGCCTTTGATGCAGCCATCTATTTCGGCGATGCCGACTGGTCCGGCACCCAGTCGCATAGGCTGATGGGCGAGAACCCTGTCCCCGTTTGCAGCCCGGCGTTGCTGGACGGGCAGGGCATGCTAGACGCCCGCCGCATTGCGCAACTGCCCTTGCTGCAGCAGACCACGCGCCCCTATGCCTGGCGGCAATGGTTCGGCGGCCTGGGCATGAACGTGGAGCGCGACATGACAGGCCCGCGTTATGAACTATTCTCGATGCTCGCGCAGGCGGCGATGCACGAAATGGGGATCGCGCTGATCCCGCCCTTTCTAATCCAGCGGGAGTTGCAGGAGGGTAGGTTGGTGGTCGCTAACAGGCATGCCCTGAGCAGTGACAAGGCCTACTATCTGATGATTCCCGAACGCAAAGTGGAGTCTGCCTCGCTACGGGCTTTCCGCGACTGGCTGGTAGCACAAGCGCAGGCTTACACCACCGCCTCTGCCTAGTCGCAGCCAACCAACCTGACTTCGTAGTCAATTATTTTAAACACCTACAGATATATGTATTTGTCGCATATTCGAAAACTGTTACGCAAGCCTGAAAATCCCGTTTAACCCTGCTGACTGCGCGGCTTTCAGGCTTAAATTGCGACATTGAGCGAACCGTAAGCGAAATACCGCAATTTTTTTTAGTTTTATCTCCTAATCTCCCAATGGCCCATGGTTGACGGGCTGCAACCGAAGGCTTGCGACATACGGTCACAGGGTGACTTGTAGTTTTAACTTCGTTTCGCTCCAGAACCGGTTGAAGCCCCTTGGGTTCATCTGCAAAATGCCTGGCCCGCCTAGGATTCGGCGGGTTGGACCGCACCAGCGCACCAGCCGAAGTACGCTGGCTTCAACAAAGACAAAAGGTCACCGCAGGAGACATAGTCGTGCACATTGGTGTTCCTCTCGAGACGCAGACGGGTGAGACAAGGGTCGCCGCGACCCCTGAAACCATCAAAAAACTGGTTGCCCAGGGCCATCAGGTCACCGTCCAACGGGGGGCAGGGCTAAACGCCAGCATTCCGGACAGTGCCTATGAGGCTGTGGGTGCCTCCCTGGGTACCGCCGCCGATGCCTACGGCGCGCAACTGGTACTTAAAGTAGTCGCGCCCAGCGACCAGGAGATGGCGCTGATCAACAGCGGCAGCCTGCTGGTGGGCATGCTCAACCCGTTCAACAGTGAACTGATCGACAAGATGGCCGAGCGCGGTATCACCGCCTTCGCCCTCGAAGCAGCGCCGCGTACCTCGCGGGCACAAAGCCTCGATGTGCTGTCGTCCCAGGCCAACATCGCCGGTTACAAGGCGGTGCTGCTGGCAGCGCACTACTACCCTCGCTTCATGCCCATGCTGATGACGGCCGCCGGTACCGTGAAGGCTGCCCGCGTGCTGATCCTCGGTGCAGGCGTTGCAGGCCTGCAGGCCATTGCTACCGCCAAGCGCATGGGTGCCGTGATAGAGGCGTCGGATGTACGCCCCGCCGTCAAAGAGCAGATCGAATCGCTGGGCGCCAAGTTCATCGACGTGCCTTACGAAACCGATGAGGAACGTGAGTGCGCCGAGGGTGTTGGTGGCTATGCGCGGCCGATGCCGGCCAGCTGGATGCAGCGCCAGGCCCAGGCCGTACACGAACGCGCCAAGCAGGCCGACATCGTCATCACCACCGCACTGATCCCTGGCCGCAAGGCGCCGACCCTGCTCAGCGCCGAAACCGTCGCGCAGATGAAGCCTGGGTCGGTGGTCATCGACCTGGCCGCCGCCCAAGGCGGTAACTGCCCACTGACCGTCGCCGACCAGGTGGTGCAGGAAAACGGCGTAACCATCGTCGGCCCGACCAACCTGCCTGCCCAGGTGGGGGCCGATGCATCGGCGCTGTACGCACGCAACCTGCTGGACTTCATGAAGCTGTTGTTCGACAAGGACAACGCGCTGGTCATCAACCTCGAAGACGACATCGTCGCGGCCTGCCTCATGTGCCGCGATGGCCAAGTCGTCCGCAAGAACGGCTAAGGAGCACGACAAATGGAAGACATGCTGATTTCCCATGGCATCTACAACCTGATCATTTTCGTGCTAGCCATCTATGTGGGCTACCACGTGGTGTGGAACGTCACCCCGGCGCTGCACACGCCGCTGATGGCGGTCACCAACGCCATCTCGGCCATCGTCATCGTCGGTGCCATGCTGGCGGCGGCGCTGACCGTAACGCCCGCCGGCAAGCTGATGGGCACGCTGGCCGTGGCCTTGGCGGCGGTCAACGTGTTCGGTGGCTTCCTGGTCACCCGTCGCATGCTTGAGATGTTCAAGAAGAAAGCCAAGAACGAGGCGAAGAAGTAAGCATGAGCATGAATCTGGTAACGCTTCTCTACCTGGTCGCCTCGATCTGCTTCATCCAGGCGCTCAAGGGCCTTTCGCACCCGACCACGTCACGCCGCGGCAACCTGTTCGGCATGATCGGCATGGGCTTGGCAATCGTCACCACGGTTGGCCTCATTTATAAGCTGGGCGCAGAACTGGCAACGGCCGGTATCGGCTACGTGATCGTCGGCCTGCTGGTCGGTGGTACCGCCGGTTCGATCATGGCCAAGCGGGTCGAGATGACCAAGATGCCGGAACTGGTCGCCTTCATGCACAGCATGATCGGCCTGGCCGCGGTGTTCATCGCCATTGCCGCCGTGCTGGAGCCGCAGTCGATGGGCATCGTCGCCAGCATCAGCGACCCGATCCCGACGGGTAACCGCCTGGAACTGTTCCTCGGCGCGGCAATTGGTGCCATCACCTTCTCCGGTTCCGTGATCGCCTTCGGCAAGCTGTCGGGCAAGTACAAGTTTCGCCTGTTCCAAGGCGCACCGGTACAGTTCGCCGGCCAGCACAAGCTGAACCTGATCCTGGGCCTGACCACCATCGCCCTGGGCCTGCTGTTCACCTTCACCGGCCACTACAGTGCCTTTACCCTGATGCTGGTTCTGGCCTTCATCATGGGCGTGCTGATCATTATTCCGATCGGTGGCGCGGACATGCCGGTGGTGGTGTCGATGCTCAACAGCTATTCGGGCTGGGCAGCAGCGGGTATCGGCTTCTCGCTGAACAACTCGATGCTGATCATCGCAGGCTCGCTGGTCGGCTCCAGCGGTGCCATCCTCTCGTACATCATGTGCAAGGCGATGAACCGTTCGTTCTTCAATGTCATCCTCGGCGGCTTCGGCGGCGCGACCGATGCCGGTGGCCCCGCAGGCACCCAGGAAGCTCGCCCGGTAAAATCGGGTTCGGCCGACGACGCTACCTTCCTGCTCAGCAATGCCGACACGGTGATCATCGTGCCGGGTTACGGCCTGGCAGTCGCCCGTGCCCAGCACGCGCTGAAGGAGCTGACCGAGAAGCTGACCCACAACGGTGTGACCGTGAAGTACGCGATTCACCCGGTGGCAGGCCGCATGCCGGGGCACATGAACGTGTTGCTGGCCGAAGCCGAAGTGCCGTACGACCAGGTGTTCGAGATGGACGACATCAACGCCGAATTCGGCCAGGCCGACGTGGTACTGGTGTTGGGCGCCAACGATGTGGTCAACCCGGCAGCGAAAAACGATCCCAAGTCGCCGATTGCCGGCATGCCGATCCTGGAAGCGTTCAAGGCCAAGACCATCATCGTCAACAAGCGCTCCATGGCCAGCGGCTATGCAGGCCTGGACAACGAACTGTTCTACCTGGACAAGACCATGATGGTATTCGGTGATGCCAAGAAGGTAATCGAGGATATGGTCAAAGCCGTGGAGTAACCCACTGGCTGCAAACCGTGCGCTATATAAGAAGCCCCGCCGAGAAATCTGCGGGGCTTTTACATTTGCCTGATCCAGATCAACGGCTCTACTTCCGGGCTTCTCATACGACCATGGTCGTGGGACGGCAACCGGCGAAATCTCTAGACTGCGCTCCAGTAGCTTCAGTAGCCTGAGATAACAATCCATGTACCGTGATCGTATCCGCTTGTCCTCCCTGCACAGCAAGGTAATGAGTGCGGCTGATGCCGCTGGTCTGATCGAGGACGGCATGACCGTCGGCATGAGCGGCTTCACCCGCGCCGGCGAAGCCAAGGCCGTACCCCATGCCCTGGCCGAACGTGCCAAGCAGTCGCCGCTGAAAATCAGCCTGATGACCGGCGCCAGCCTGGGCAATGACCTGGACAAGCAGCTGACCGAGGCCGGCGTGCTGGCTCGCCGCATGCCCTTCCAGGTCGACAGCACCCTGCGCAAGGCCATCAACGACGGCCAGGTGATGTTCATCGACCAGCACCTGTCGGAAACCGTCGAGCAATTGCGCAACCAGCAGCTCAAGCTGCCGGACATCGCCGTCATCGAAGCCGTGGCCATCACCGAACAAGGCCATATCGTGCCGACCACCTCGGTAGGCAACTCGGCCAGCTTCGCGATCTTCGCCAAGCAAGTGATCGTCGAGATCAACCTGTCGCACAACGCCAACCTCGAAGGCCTGCACGACATCTATATCCCGACCTACCGCCCAACCCGCACACCGATCCCGCTGGTCAAGGTCGATGATCGCATCGGCAGCACCGCCATCCCGATCGACCCGGCCAAGATCGTCGGTATCGTCATCAGCGACCAGCCGGACTCGCCATCCACTGTATTGCCGCCGGACGACGAAACCCAGGGCATCGCCGACCACCTGATCAACTTCCTCAAGAAGGAAGTCGACGCTGGCCGCATGACCAACAAGCTCGGCCCACTGCAGGCCGGTATCGGCAGCATCGCCAACGCGGTGATGTGCGGCTTGATCGATTCGCCGTTCGAAGACCTGACTATGTACTCCGAAGTACTGCAGGATTCGACCTTCGACCTGATCGACGCCGGCAAGCTGAGCTTCGCCTCCGGCAGCTCAATCACCCTGTCGACCCGCCGCAATGCCGATGTGTTCGGTAACCTGGAGCGCTACAAGGACAAGCTGGTGCTGCGCCCACAGGAGATCTCCAACCACCCAGAGGTGGTCCGTCGCCTGGGCATCATTGGTATCAACACCGCGCTGGAGTTCGATATCTACGGCAACGTCAACTCCACCCACGTGTGCGGCACGCGGATGATGAACGGCATCGGTGGTTCTGGCGATTTCGCCCGTAACGCGCACCTGGCCGTGTTCGTCACCAAGTCGATTGCCAAGGGTGGCGCGATTTCCAGCGTGGTGCCGATGGTCAGCCACGTCGACCACACCGAGCACGACGTCGACATCCTGGTCACTGAGCAGGGGCTTGCAGACTTGCGCGGCCTGGCGCCACGCGAGCGTGCCCGGGCAATCATCGACAACTGTGTGCACCCGGATTACCGCGCAGCGCTGAACGACTACTTCGATCGCGCCTGCCAGCGCGGCGGCCATACGCCGCACATTCTGCGCGAAGCATTGAGCTGGCACGAAAACCTGGAAGAGACCGGGCGCATGCTCGCCAGCTGATACCCACACGCCTGTAGTTACACCGCTCCAAACAAGCCGCCTTCAGCGGGAACAGCGCGCGATTCGTCGTCAGCGCCGTGCCGGTTGAAGACGGTTTGCCGGCGATACGGCCGGTACAGTCAAAGCCCTCGCTCGATACAACGTCTAAGCAAGCTACAAAACTGTACTACTGTACTGTTATTTTTAGCTGACCCTCTGCTGACCACCTCTCCCTACCGAGCATTTTGCACCATATAAGTGCAGACCAGTACAGTTGCGCCTATTTCGAGTGCAACAGTAGGATTACACAGTTAACTGAACCATCGTAATGCCGCAGAACTGTATCTACTGTTATGGACAAGAGAGGAGGATCATTGGCATCAGTTAAATCACTACCTAATCCCGCCATAAGCGGAAGGATGAAACATCATGGAACGTACACTCAGTTCCGGTCTGGTTTTTGAAAGCAACGCCCAACAATCCAACGCTTCGATGCCTCTGCGCGCCCTGTCCACCCTGCTGTTGTGGCAGCGTCGCATGGCCAGCCGCCGTCAACTGGCTCGCCTGGACTCCCGCCTGCTGGCCGACGCCGGTATCAGCGAGTCGCAGCGTTACGAAGAGCTGAGCAAGCCTTTCTGGCGCTAAGCTCCGGCTTGCCGGCTATGCCCGGCACCGCGAATTCCTAAACCCGTTGCAGGTGACTGCAGCGGGTTTTTTGTTTGTACCCTACGTGCCAGAGCGGCTCTCAGCCATACAGGTACAGTTTCTTATAAAGCAAAAACATACCAGTACAGTACTAGGAAGGGCTGTTGATTAACATCCAGAAACATCGACGCGTGATACGCTTGGCTTAACAGTCTGGTAGAAACCAGATGTTGAAAAGTACCGAGACGCGCAGTGCGAGCGTCCGATTAGCAGAATCCCCTAGGAGTCCACGATCATGTCCCTTAAACACCTGATTGGCGCCGCCCTGATGCTGAGCTTGGCCGGCACCGCCAGCGCCACCAGCTTCGTCGTCACCACTGACGCAGTCGTGGGCGCTGTCGCTGCATCCACCGACGCCACCTCCGACGTATCGTCGTCGTTCCGCGACGACAAGATCGTCCAAGCCGCCCGTGACGATGCCGCCAGCTTCGTTGGCAGCCAAGGCGACATTCGCGGCGCCAAGCTGGAAAGCGCCTTCCTGCACATTCGCGCACAAATGCCGACCCTGCAGGCTACCGACGCACAGCTGGCACAGGCCATCCTGGCCATCTGACCTGCACTGAGCCCTGCGGCTGTACGGGTGCTCGCCCACAGCCGCAGGTGTCTTCACCCCCTCGTTCCCAGCCGTCAGAAGCCCATGCGTTATCTGTTGCCGTTGTTGTTAGTCGCCGTTGGCATCCCCCTGAGCATGGCACCTGCCCATGCGTTGGACACCACCACGCAAAGCCTGGTCATCACAGGCTATGTCACCAGCCAAGTCACCACCGCGCCGTTCGACCGCAAACTGGTCAGTCAGGCCCGTGACGATGCTGCGGCATTCGTCGCCAGCGATGGCCTGATCCTCGGTGCGCGCCTGGAAGCGGCCTTCACCTCGCTGCGCCAGCACGGTGCCGCACAGGCTGTCGGCGACCTGGAACTGGCGCAGGCAATTCTCGTCCAATGACTACACCTGACTCCCTGTATTTTTCGGAGATGCTCCATGCGTAAACCGCTGATTGCCGCTACCCTCGGCATGCTGCTGCTGGCCGACCTGGCCCAGGCACAGACGCTGGTGGCCACCAGCAACATCATCGTGCGTGCCTTTGGCCGTTCGATCGATTTCACGTCCGACACCACCACCTCGATCCGTGATTCCAAAGTCGTGCGTGAAGCGCACGACGATGCCGCCAGCTTTGTCGCCAGCAACGGTGATATCCGTGGCGCCCAGCTTGAAGCTGCGTTCAATACCCTGCGCGAGCGCCTGCCTGAAGCGCGAGGCGCCAGCGACCAAGTGCTGGCTGAAGCCATTCTCGCGCTGTGAACCAGGTGCGTGCCTGGCTGCTCGGCTGCGCCCTGACGCTGCTCGGCACACCCGCCCTGGCCGACCTGCAGCTTGAGCTGCAGGCTTCCGGCCTCGACCCTCAACAACGCCAAGCCAGCCAGGCACTGCTCGACGAAGCACTGAGCAAGCTGCCGCCGCGCTTCAAGCAGCAACTGGACCGGGGTGTGCAGGTCAGCTGGACTGCGCGCATGCCCGCCGACGCCTATGGCCAGGCGTCGCTGGTTTCTACCCTGGAGCTCAACAGCCGCTTGCTGCCGGGGCTGGTCGACGGCAGCGCCGCCCGCGAACGCACCCACCGCCCACACGGCACCGTGCGCGAAGAGCTGTTGGCGACTGTCCTGCATGAACTGACCCATATTTACGACCGGGCCCGGTTGTGGCCGGCCACCGAGCGCTCGCTGATCGCCCGTTGCAAGCGCCAGCAGGGCACCGTGGGCAAAATCGGCTTGCCAGAGGCGTGCCGCGGCCAGGCCGAACGGCGCTTCACCTTGAGCGATGACCCACGCCTGCTCGACCTTGCGGGCTGGCAGCAATATGTCGGCCGCCGCGGTGAGCGCGAGCAGCACAACGGCCAGTTCGTGCGCAGCCCAGACACCTATGAGCTGAGCAGCCCTAAGGAATTCATCGCGGTCAACATGGAGTACTTCCTCCTCGACCCGAGCTATGCTTGCCGGCGCCCCGCCTTGAACCAGTACCTGCGCGACCACTTCGGCTGGGCACCCGCACAAGAGAGCTGCGCCAAGGGCTTGCCATTCCTCAACGCGGGCAGCGACTTCGCTCGCCAGCCACTGGGCGAAATCGACCCCGAACGCGTTTATGAAGTCGACTACCTGCTGGCCGAGGCCAATCAGAACTGGGTCAGCCGCTGGGGCCACAGCATGCTGCGCCTGGTCATCTGCAAACCTGGGCGACCGCGCGGCCCGGATTGCCGCCTAGACCTCGACCAGCACCTGGTGCTGTCGTACCGCGCCTTCGTCAACGATGTGCAGTTGTCCAGCTGGGACGGCCTGGTCGGTGCTTATCCGTCGCGGCTGTTCGTGTTGCCGTTGGGCCAGGTCATCGACGAGTACACCAAGACCGAGCTACGCAGCCTGGCGTCGATCCCCCTCAAGCTCGACCGCCAGGAAGTCGAGAACCTGGTGCGCCAGGCGGCGGAAATGCACTGGAGCTACGACGGCAATTACTACTTCCTGTCCAACAATTGCGCGGTCGAATCGCTGAAACTGCTGCGCAGTGGCACCGCCAACCCGCGCCTGAACGACCTCGACAGCATCATGCCCAACGGCCTGCTGGAAGTGCTCAAAGGGCGGGGCATTGCCGATACCAGTGTGCTCGATGACCCCCGCGAAGCCCTGCGCCTGGGTTACCGCTTCGACTCCTACCGTGACCGCTACCAGGCCATGTTCGACGTGCTGAAAAAGCAGCTGCCGATCAAGCAGGACAAGGTCGAGGACTGGCTGGCCCTGGATGCCGAACAGCGCCGCGGCTGGTTCGCCCAGGCCGACCTGCGCACCAGCGCTGCCTTGCTGCTGCTCGAGCAGGCGAGCCTACGCCGCCAGCTGTTGCTGGCCCAGGACGAGGTCAAGCAGCGCTACCTGAACGCGGCGGCGCTGAAGGATGGCAGTATCGACAAAGCCAACCAGACGCTGCAGCAGATGCTCGCCAACAGCGGCTTCCTCAGCCGCCCGGCAGAACTGCTGGACGCCAAAGGCTATGGTCTACCGCAGCCCGATGAGCGCAAGCACCTGGAGAAAGTCAGCAGCGAGCGGCAGGCCCAGTTGCTGCGCCTGAGCACCGACCTGGACAAAGAGGTGAGGGCGCTGCTGGACCCCTCGCGGGCCAAGGAGATTGCCGCGATCGAGACCAACGTGAAGCAGGTGGGTGAGCATCTGCGAACGCTGCACAAGGCCGCAGGCGGGTTGCAGTTGTAGTCGTGACAGCACCAGCCTCTTCGCGGGCTTGCCCGCGAAGGCCATGTGACCAAACAGATGACCTACAAGCTTTCCCCAACCTCCCCAGGCAAATCCTCATCCAGGTGCAACCAGGGCAACCGGCTACCCGTCCAGATATGCCGGTTGGCCCGCACCCGCTCCGGGTGATCCAGCGTCGCCACCGTCACGTCGATGCTGTCCGGGCTGTGCGAAGTGACCAATGCCACATGCGCCCCACACTGCCCACAAAAATACCGGCTGCAACTGGCCGGCGCCACATAGCAGCGCGGCTCGCCCGCCAACCACTGGAATGCGGAACGCGGCACCGTCAGCCAAGTCACCACCAACCCGCCACTGACGCGCCGACAGATCGAACAATGGCAGTGGGCGACATCCGTCAGCGCCCCCTCCAGCCGATACCGCAAGCCACCACAGTGGCAGCCACCTTCGGTCACATTCTGCATCACCTACCTCCCGTCGCCTTTGTCACAGCGAAAGCTGGCTGAAAGCTTGCCCTCTTAGGATAGCGCCCACTACCGGCACAAGACCGGTCAGCCAGGGCACCCGGAATCTTCCGCGCCCGGCCCAATCAACAACAACAATGGTGATTCTGATGTATTCCTGTGCCCGCCTTCATGTCGTCCCCCTCCGCATGCTCCCTGCACAGCGCCTGACGCGCTGATCCGCCCGAATCGACTGTCCTTTCGCCGCGCCACGCCTGGAGTATTGCCATGCTGACCTTCCTCGGCTTTGCCATGGTCATCACCTTCATGTACCTGATCATGACCAAGCGCCTGTCGGCCTTGATCGCGCTGATTCTGGTACCGATCCTGTTCGCCCTGTTCGGCGGTTTCTCCGCCAAGATCGGCCCCATGATGCTCGAGGGCATCAGCAAGCTCGCGCCAACCGGCGTGATGTTGATGTTCGCCATCCTCTACTTTGCCCTGATGATCGACTCCGGCCTGTTCGACCCGGCCGTGCGCAAGATCCTCAAGCTGGTCAAAGGCGACCCGCTGAAAGTCTCGGTCGGCACCGCCGTGCTGGCCCTGGTGGTCTCGCTCGACGGTGACGGCGCCACCACCTACATGATCTGCTGCGCCGCCATGCTGCCCATGTACAGCCGCTTGGGCATGAGCCCGCGGATCATGGCCGGCCTGATCATCCTGGCCGGCGGGGTGATGAACATGACCCCCTGGGGTGGCCCGACCGCACGCGCCGCCAGCGCACTGCACGTGGACCCGTCGGACATTTTCGTGCCCATGATCCCAGCCATGCTGTTCGGCGTACTGGCGATCCTGGCCATTGCCTATATGTACGGCAAACGTGAACGTGCCCGCCTGGGCGAACTGCACCTGCCGACCGACGACATCGACCACAGCGAAATCACCGTGTCGCAGTTCCCGGAGGCGCGCCGGCCAAAACTGTTGTACTTCAACGGTGCCCTGACGGCAGCCCTGATGGTTGCCCTGATCGCAGGCGTGCTGCCACTGCCGGTGCTGTTCATGATCGCCTTCAGCATCGCCATGATCGTCAACTACCCCTGCCTGCAGCAGCAAAAAGACCGCATTGCCGCCCACGCCGGCAGCGTTCTGGCGGTAACCGGGCTGATCTTCGCCGCCGGTATCTTCACCGGCATCCTGTCCGGCACCGGCATGGTCGATGCCATGTCCAAGAGCCTGCTGGCGGTCATCCCCGAGGCCCTGGGCCCGTACCTGGCGGTAATCACCGCGATCGTGAGCATGCCGTTCACGTTCTTCATGTCCAACGACGCCTTCTACTACGGCGTGTTGCCGGTACTTGCCGAGGCAGCCAGCCACTACGGCATCAGCCCGGTCGAGATGGCCCGCGCGTCGATCGTCGGCCAGCCGGTACATCTGCTCAGCCCCTTGGTACCCTCCACGTACCTGCTGGTGGCCCTGGCCGGCATCGAGTTCGGTGACCACCAGCGCTTCACCCTGAAGTGGGCAGTTCTGGTGTGCCTGTGCATAATGCTCGCCGCGCTGCTGATGGGGATTTTCCCGCTGTTCAGTAGTCTTTAATAAACACGTATTACCCCTCCCGCGATGCGCCCCAAATTGGGGCGCATCGCCTTTACCGTTCGAAGGAATACACATGGAATGGCTGACCAGCCCGGAAATCTGGGTTGCCTTTTTCACCCTCACCGCGCTTGAGATCGTTCTCGGGATCGACAACATCATCATGATCTCGATCCTGGTCAGCCGCATGCCCAAGCACATGCAGCCACGTACCCGGATCTTCGGCCTGGCCCTGGCCATGGTCACGCGTATCATGCTGTTGCTGTCGATCACCTGGGTCATGCGCCTGACCGCCGACCTGTTCGTGGTCTTCGGCCAAGGCATCTCCGGCCGCGACCTGATCCTGTTCTTCGGCGGCCTGTTCCTGTTGTGGAAGAGCTCCCAGGAGATCTACCACGGCCTGGAAGGCGAAGACGAAAGCTCGGACGAACCGAAAGGCGCGGGCGGCAAGTTCTTCTACACCATCATCCAGATCGCCATCATCGACATCGTGTTCTCGCTGGACTCGGTGATCACCGCTGTGGGCATGGTCTCCCATGTGCCGGTGATGATCGCCGCCATTGTCGTCGCCGTGCTGGTGATGATGCTGTGCGCCGGTGCCATCAGTAACTTCATCGACAAGCACCCTTCGCTGAAGATGCTCGCGCTGTCGTTCCTGATCGTGGTCGGTACCGTGCTGATCGCCGAATCGTTCGACGTGCATGTGCCAAAAGGCTACGTCTACTTCGCCATGGCGTTCTCGCTGGCGGTAGAAGCGATCAATATCCGTATGCGCACCGCCCTGTCGCGCAAAGATGGCAAAGAGCATGACCCGGTGAAACTGCGCAAGGACATTCCGGGTCAATAAACCCAGGAAGCGCGTTTCAAGCAAGGGCCCTTCGGGGCCCTTTTTCGTGCCTGCCCGGCGGGTATGCAGTTTTTTGTGCCGGCCTCTTCGCGGGTAAACCCGCGCCCACAGGCCGCCAACGATCCCTGTGGGAGCGGGTTTACCCGCGAAGAGGCCAGCAGGGCAATCATTCATGACCGGTTGTTTCAAATCGCCGACAGCCATGCGAAGCTGGCAAGCGCTGCACAAAACAACTAAAGCTTTGAGTGGGCACTGAAATTTTCCAAAACGCCCACGCTCCACTTATTGGCCTACATGGGCCATTGGCAACAGGGGGTTTCGCCATGCTGACCCTGCTCAACCTGCTCTCGGCCGTGACGCTATTGGTCTGGGGCACACACATCGTGCGTACCGGCATCCTCCGGGTTTTCGGCTCTGACCTGCGCCGCATCATCAGCCAGAACATGAACAAACGCCCCCTGGCGTTCATCGCCGGGATTCTGGTTACCGCCATGGTGCAGAGCAGCAACGCCACCGCGATGCTGGTCACATCCTTCGTCGGCCAAGGCCTGATGGCCATGACACCGGCCTTGGCGATCATGCTTGGCGCCGATGTCGGTACCGCGCTCATGGCCCGGGTGCTGACCTTCGACCTGTCGTGGCTGTCGCCCCTGCTGATCTTCCTAGGGGTGATCTTCTTCCTCTCGCGCAAACAAACCCGCGTCGGCCAGCTGGGGCGCGTAGGGATTGGCCTTGGCTTGATCATCCTGGCCCTGGAGCTGATCGTGCAAGCCGCTGCGCCCATCACCCATGCCCAAGGGGTGAAAGTCCTGTTCGCGTCGTTGACCGGGGACATCTTGCTCGACGCCTTGGTCGGCGCGCTGTTCGCGATGATCTCCTATTCCAGCCTGGCGGCGGTGTTGCTCACCGCGACCCTGGCCGGCGCTGAAGTGATCAGCCTGCCGGTGGCCATCGGCCTGGTGGTGGGTGCCAACATCGGCAGCGGCTTGCTGGCCTTCATCAGCACCAGCATGCAGAACGCCGCCGGGCGGCGCGTCGCGCTGGGCAGCCTGCTGTACAAGCTGTTCGGCCTGTTGCTGATCATTCCGGTGCTGCACCCACTGGTGGAGTGGATGGACACCTTGAGCTTCAGCCCTCAGGAGCTAGTGATCGGGTTCCACCTGCTCTACAACACCCTGCGCTGCTTGCTCATGCTGCCAACCGTCAAACCCATGGGCCGGCTGTGCAACTTCTTACTGCCCGAGCGCGAAAACGGCAATGGCCAAGTACGCCCGCGCCACCTCGATGCCTCAGCGCTGGAAACGCCCAGCCTGGCACTGGCCAACGCGGCCCGCGAAACCCTGCGCCTGGGCGACATCGTCGACAGCCTGCTCGAAGCCATGCTCGGGGCCTTGCGCGGCACGCAGACCGCCCTGCCACAGCAGGTGCGCGCCTTGGCCGAGGACGCCGAGGCCCTGTACAGCGCCATCAAACTGTACCTGGCGCAGATGACACGGGAGGACCTTAGCGAGCGCGATAACCGGCGCTGGGCCGAAATCATCGAGTTAGCGATCAACCTCAAGCTGGCCTGCGACCTGGTCGAACGCATGCTGCGCAAAGTCCAGCAGCAGAAAACCAGCCAGCGCCGCGCGTTTTCCCAGGTCGGCCTGGAGGAACTGACCGGCCTGCAGGAGCAGTTGCTGTCGAATCTGCGCCTAGGCCTGTCCGTATTCCTCAGCGCCGACCCCGAAAGCGCGCAGCTGTTGCTGCGTGAAAAACGCCGGTTTCGTGCACAGGAACGGCGCCTTGCCCACGCCCATGTCAGCCGCCTGCAACGCAAGGTGGTGCAAAGTATCGAGACCAGTTCGCTACACTTGGAGCTGATCGCTGACATGAAGCGGTTGAACTCTTTGTTCTGCAGCAGTGCCTATGTGGTACTCGGTGGCTCGGACACGGGCGGGCTAATGCTCGACAGCGTGCCGGACGAAGCCCGCTTGCCGTGATTTCGCCAACCAGGAGATCCAAGCTCGCCCATGCGTTGCCTGATGTTCGTTTGCCTACTGATCTGCAGCCTGCCCACGCTCGCCCTCGACCGCTCGCGGGTTGAAGGCTACCTGCTGCCCAACGGCCTGCAGGTCATCCTCAAGAACGGCTATGAACGCGACCACGTGGCCATCCGCCTGGTGGTGGGGGTCGGCCTGGATGACTTCAGTTGCGAGCAGAAAGAGCTGCCGCACTTGCTCGAGCACTTGCTGTTCAGCGGCATCGACGAAACGGGCGAGGGCGGCCTGGAAGAGCGCCTGCAAGCCCTGGGCGGCGAGTGGAATGCCTACACCAGCAGCGCCGATACCACCTTCGTGGTCGAAGCGCCGGCGCGCAACCAGCGTAAAGTCCTCGACTTGCTGCTGGCGATAATCCGCGACACCCCGATCGACGCCAACGCCCTGGCCACGGCGAAAAGGATCATCGAGCGCGAAGATGGCGGCCACTATGGCCACCTGCAGCGCTGGCTCGACCGCCAGGACATCGGCCACCCCGCCAGTGACCAGTTGGCCACCGAGCTGGGCCTCAAGTGCGCCGAGCGCTCGAACATCGACGACATGACCCTGGAACAGGTGCAGGCCCTGCGCGACCGCTGGTACGCGGCCAACAACATGACCCTGATCCTGGTCGGTGGCCTCGACCGCCTGCTGCCGGCCTACCTGGAGCGGACTTTTGGCGAGCTGCCTGCCACCGAACCGGAAGAGCGCCGCAACCTCGAGAGCATCAGCCAGCAGGCCGACCAACGCCGCGACCTGACCCGCGGCTGGCTGGGCGACAGCGTCAAGTTGCACTGGCTGTTCATCGAGCCGGTGCTGGACAACGACCACCAGCCGACCCTCGACCTGCTGTCACGCTACCTGGACTGGGCACTGTACGACCAGTTGCGCCTGCGCAATGGGCTGTCCTACGGCCCATCGGTGCAGCGCGAAAGCTTCGGCGACAGTGGCATGCTCAGCCTTAACGCCGACCTGGAACGCGACGACATCGACAAGGCGGTCAAGGTGATGCAGGGCTTGTTCGATCACCTGCGCAAGGAAGGCCTCGACCCGGACACCTTCGCCCGTATCAAGGACGCCAGCGTTGCCCGGGAAAGCTGGAGTACCCAAGGCAACAGTGCCTTGGCCGACTATTACTGGGGCGCGTTGAACGACTACACCGACGGCCGCTTTGCCAACCCTGCGCGCAAGTTGCGCCAGGTCAGCCTGGCACAGGCCAATGAGGCACTGAAGGAATTGCTCAAGGACCCGGGTTACCTGCGCATCGAGAAACCGCTGCTGGGTTACGACGAGCTGTACGGGCTGCTCGCCCTGCTGCTGGGGCTGTTCCTGGCGGCAGGGTTGCTGCGTTGGCGCCGGCACACCTCGCAACCACCGAGCGGTGCTACACGGCAGAAGTGATTCGGCGGTATCCTTTAGCCAGTACCGGCCTGTTCGCGGCCCCGCTCCCACAACGGTAGACATTGCCCCTGTGGGCGCGGGCTTGCCCGCGAAGCGGCCGGCACAGCCACCCTATCTCTCCTGTTGTAGACCCATGCCCCCAATTCCCCGCTTCGTCCAGCGCGTCATCGAACTGCTTAAACGCTACCCCGGCATCATTGCGCTTGGGGGTTTCCTCTCTGGCATCGGCAGCTTCATCCTGGTCGACCGCCAGGCCGGCCTGGCCAGCTGGGTAGCCGTCCTGATGCTGGTCAGTTGGGTCTGGCTGATGCTGGAAAACACCCTTACCGGCCTGTTCGCCCGCACCTTCAACCGCGAAATCCCGCAGCCCTTGCTGCGCTACGCGACGCAGATGATCCACCAGGAAACCCTGTTCTTCGTCCTGCCGTTCTTCTTCATCACCACCACCTGGAACAGCGGCCAGCTGGTGTTTACCGGCTTGCTGGGCGCTGCCGGGCTGATTTCGATCGTCGACCCGCTGTACTACAAGTGGCTGGCCCCACGGCGCTGGCTGTTCCTCGCGCTGCACACCCTGACGTTGTTCGCAGCATTGCTGACCGCGCTGCCAATCATTTTGCACCTGACCACCGCCCAGAGCTTCAAGCTGGCGTTGATCATCGCCATGGCCCTGTCCTTCCCAAGCCTGGCCAGCAGCTTCCCGGTGAATACCTGGCGGCGCGGCGTGGCCCTGGTGCTGGTGACGCTGTCGGTCGGGGCCGGAGGCTGGTTGCTCCGCTCCTGGGTACCACCGGCGACGCTGTGGATGACCGAAGTGGCCGTCAGTACCGAAGTGCTCAACCGCCAGCCCGGCGAGTCGCTGGACGAGATCGCTGCCAGCCGCATCAAGAGCAGCGGGTTGTATGCGTACACCTCGATCAATGCACCACGAGGCCTGAACGAGCGGATCTATCACGTGTGGCAAAAGGACGGCACGGAAGTCGACCGTATTGCCCTGGACATCCACGGTGGGCGCAAGGAAGGCTACCGCGCCTGGACCCACAAGCAGAACTTCCCGCCTAACCCGGTGGGCAAATGGCAGGTGAGGGTGCTGACCGAAGACGGGCAGGTGATTGGTGTGCTGCGCTTCAAGGTGGTCGACGACGCTGCGGCAAAGTGATGGTTGGGGCTTGCCGGGGCGCTAAACCGCTGCGATGGGCCGCAAAGCGGCCCCCAGCGCCCACACTCAGCACATAATCAACAAACCAGCCCATGCCCTCTGCGCTATGATCAGCCCCTAAGCCTTAGTGCCGAGTCAGTTGCATGGAGCCTATGACCACCCCTCCCAGCGCCACCCTGGACACCAACCAGCACCCCGCCTGCCTGCGCATTACCGGTGATTGGACCCTGGCCCACTACGCCAGCCTCAAGCGCGAAAGCGACCAATTGCGCACGCAATGCAGCAGCGACACCGTTGCCGACCTCAGCCAGCTGGGCCGCCTCGACACCGCCGGCGCCTCGCTGCTGGCCGAACTGCTCGGTTCCGAGCGCCTGTCCCATTGCACCGACAGCCTGCCCGACGCCAGCCGCGCCCTGCTCAAGAACGTCTACTGCTCCGTCCAGGACTACTGCATCCCGGTCAAGGAAGCAGAACGCCCGGTGCTGCTGTTGCTGCTGGAGCGCATCGGCCGTGCCGTCAATACCCTTTGGCAAGACACCCGGCAATTGCTCGGCTTCGTCGGCCTGATTCTGGAAACCCTGCTGCGAAGGGCCTTCCAGCCGCACCGCTGGCGGCTTACCCCGGTGGTCGCTCACATTGAGCAGACCGGCCTGGACGCCGCCCCCATCGTGGCCTTGCTGACCTTCCTGGTAGGCGCGGTGGTGGCGTTTCTCGGCGCCACGGTGCTGGCTGCCTTTGGCGCGACCATCTTTACCGTCGACCTGGTGGCGTTCTCGTTTCTGCGTGAATTCGCCGTGCTGTTGACCGCAATCCTCATGGCCGGCCGCACGGCCAGTGCCTTCACCGCGCAGATCGGCTCGATGAAGGCCAACGAAGAAATCGACGCCATCCGCACCCTGGGCCTGAACCCGATGGAGTTGCTGGTCGTGCCCCGGGTGTTGGCCCTGCTGATCTCGTTGCCGCTGCTGACCTTCCTCGCGATGATCTGTGGCATCGTCGGCGGCGCGGTGGTCTGCGCGCTGTCGCTGGACATCTCACCGGCCATGTTCCTGTCGCTGCTGCAAACCGACATCGGTGTGCAGCACTTCCTCGTCGGCCTGGCCAAGGCGCCGTTTTTCGCCTTCCTGATCGCTGCCATCGGCTGCCTTGAAGGCTTCAAGGTCAGTGGCAGTGCAGAATCCGTAGGGGCACACACCACCTCGGCAGTGGTGCAGTCGATTTTCGTGGTCATCGTGCTGGACGCGGTGGCGGCACTGTTCTTCATGGAGATGGGCTGGTGAGCGGGCGCGAAACAGTCATCGAGGCCCGGGGCATCTGTAACCGCTTCGGCAGCCAGAGCGTGCATGAAAACCTCGACCTGGACCTGTACCGGGGCGAGATCCTGGCCGTGGTCGGCGGCTCGGGTAGCGGCAAATCGGTGCTGCTGCGCAGCATCATTGGCCTGCGCCGGCCCAACGAAGGGCAGATCAAGGTATTCGGCCAAGACCTGGCCGAGCTGCGCGAAGAGCAGCGTTCGTTGGTCGAGCGGCGCTTCGGCGTGCTGTTCCAGAAGGGTGCGCTGTTCTCGTCGCTGACCATCACCGAAAACGTCGCCTTGCCGCTGATCGAGCATGCTGGCTTGTCCCGCGCGGATGCCGAGCACCTGGCCGGGGTCAAGCTGGCCCTGGCCGGGCTGCCGATTTCGGCCGCCGACAAATACCCGGCCTCGCTGTCCGGCGGCATGATCAAGCGCGCGGCGCTGGCACGCGCCTTGGCCCTGGACCCGGACATCCTGTTCCTCGATGAACCCACCGCGGGCCTCGACCCGATCGGCGCCGCCGCGTTCGACCAGTTGATCCTGACCCTGCGCGACGCACTGGGCCTCTCGGTGTTCCTCATCACCCACGACCTGGACACCCTCTACACCATCACCGACCGCATCGCGGTGCTGTCGCAGAAGAAGGTGCTGGTGGCCGGCCCCCTGGCCGAGGTCGAGCAAGCCAACGACCCCTGGATTCAAGAATACTTTCACGGCCCCCGCGGGCGTGCAGCCGAACAGGCCGCCGCCCGCCCGAGGCAGGAGCGCTGAACGATGGAAACCCGAGCACATCATGTCCTCATTGGCCTGGTCACCGTCCTGGTGGTGGCCGGTGCCATGCTGTTCGGCCTGTGGCTGACCAAGTCCAGTGTCGACGATGCCTTCAAGGATTACGAAGTGGTGTTCAACGAAGCCGTCTCGGGCCTGTCCCGGGGTAGCCCGGTGCAGTACAACGGCATCAAGGTCGGCGACGTGTCGACCCTGCGCCTCGACCCCAAAGACCCGCGCCGCGTGCTCGCCCGCGTACGGCTGAGCGGCGATACACCGGTCAAGGAAGACACCCAGGCCAAGCTGACCCTGGCCGGGGTCACCGGCAACTCGTTCATCCAGCTCAGCGGCGGCACGCCCCACAGCCCGGAGCTCAAGGGCAAGGACGGCAAGTTGCCCGTGATCATCGCGTCGCCTTCGCCGATCTCACGCCTGCTCAACGACAGCAGCGACCTGGTGACCAACATCAACCTGCTGCTGCACAACGCCAACCAGATGTTCTCTGACGACAACATTGGCCACCTCAGCAGCACCCTGGCCAACCTCGACAAGACCACCAGTGCCTTCGCCGGCCAGAACGGCGGCATTGCCCAGGCCATCGAACAACTGGTGCAGGTTGGCAAACAGGCAAGCGCCACCCTGGCCGAAACCCAGGCACTGATGCGCAACGCCAACGGCCTGCTCGGCAGCGAAGGCAAGCAAGCCATCGGCAATGCCGGGCAGGCCATGCAGTCGCTGGCCGACAGCACGGCAACCATCAACCAGTTGCTCAAGAACAACAGTGAGGCCATTGGCGACGGTGCCCAGGGCCTGAACCAGCTAACCCCCGCAATCCGCGAGCTGCGCGAGACCCTCAACGCACTGAAGGGCATTTCCCGGCAACTGGAGGCCGACCCAAGCGGCTACCTGCTCGGCCGCGACAACAACAAGGAGTTCCAGCCATGAAACCTTCGCTGCGCCTTTTGGCCCTGGCGGCCGCGATGAGCCTGGCCAGTGCCTGCTCGATCCTGCCGCCAAGCGAACCTGTGGACCTCTATCGCCTGCCCGTGAACCAGCCAAGCCGCGTTGCCACACCGCTGGACTGGTCGCTGCGGCTGAACAAACCGCTGGCCAGCGAAGTGCTGGCCGGCCCACGGATCACGGTGATTCCACAAGGGGACGTGGTCAGCAGCTACAAGGGCGCACGCTGGAGCGACGCTGTGCCGGTACTGTTACGCAACCGCCTGCTCGACGGGTTCCAGCGTGACGGCCAGGTGCAGCGCCTGAGCGCCGACGACAGCAACCTGCAGGCGGACTACGAGCTGGCCGGCGAACTGCAGGCGTTTCAAAGCGAGTACCGCCCGGACGGGGCAGTGGAGGTGGTGATTCGTTACGATGCGCGGCTGGTCCAGGGCCGTAGCCAGCGCATCCTGGCCAGCAAACGGTTCGAAATCCGCCGGCCGTTGGCCGACAAGCAGGTCGCGGCTGTCGTCGCAGGCTTCGGCGCGGCCAGCGACCAGCTGGCAGGGCAGGTGGTGGCCTGGACAGTCGCCCAGGCCGCGCAGGCTCAGCCGAAGAACCAGTAGCAGACGAAGATCGCCGCGACCACCCCGGAGAACTCCGCCAGCAGTGCGCAACCGACCGCGTGGCGCACCCGCTGGATGCCCACCGCACCGAAGTACACCGCCAGCACATAGAACGTGGTCTCGGTACTGCCCTGGATGGTCGCTGCGACCAGCGCCGGGAAGCTGTCCACGCCTTGCGTCTGCATGGTCTCGATCAACATCGCCCGCGCGGCACTGCCGGAGAACGGCTTGACCAGCGCGGTGGGCAGGCCTTCGACGAAGCGTGTATCCAGGCCCATCCAGTTCACCGCATGGCGAATGCCATCCAGCGCCAGCTCCAGGGCGCCCGAGGCGCGCAGCACACCCACCGCCACCAGCATGGCCACAAGGTAGGGCAGCAGGTTCTTGGCCACGTCGAAGCCTTCCTTGGCCCCTTCGACAAACGCTTCGTACACCTTGACCCGCTTCAGCGCGCCGATTACCAGAAACAGCATGATCACGCCAAACAGCGTCAGGTTGCCCAGGATCGACGACAGGCTCGACAGCGCGGCCGCCGACAACGTGCCGAGAAAGGCCATGAAGCAGCCCAACAGCAGCGCACCGGGGATCAGATACGCCAGTACCACCGGGTCCCACAAACGCAGGCGCTGCATGACGGCCACCGACAGCAGGCCGACCAGGGTCGACACGCTGGTGGCCAGCAGGATCGGCAGGAACACCATCGTCGGGTCGGCCGCGCCTTGTTGCGCGCGGTACATGAAGATGGTCACCGGCAACAGGGTCAGCGACGAGGCGTTAAGCACCAGGAACAGGATCTGCGCGTTGCTCGCGGTGGTGCTGCTGGGGTTCAGCTCCTGCAGCGCCCGCATGGCCTTCAGGCCGATCGGCGTGGCCGCGTTGTCCAGGCCCAGGCCATTGGCGGCAAAGTTCATGGTGATCAGGCCCAGGGCAGGGTGGCCCTTGGGTACCTCTGGCATCAGCCTGGCGAACAGCGGGCCAAGCACCTTGGCCAGCCATTCGACGATGCCGGCCTTCTCGGCGATTTTCAGAAAGCCCAGCCACAGGGTCAGGGTGCCGAACAGCAGGACCATCACCTCCACCGACAGCTTGGCCATGGCAAAGATGCTCTCGACCATCGCCGCGAAGATGCCGGCGTTACCGCCGATCAGCCATTGGGCCAGGGCGGACACGGCCGCCACCAGGAAAAAGCCGAGCCAAAGGCCGTTGAGCATCCGTGTATTCCCCCTGAAAAATGCCCGAATGATAGCGTATCGAGCTGTTCATTAGCGCCAAACGTAGCCCACCCCCCTGTAGGAGCAGCCTTGTGCTGCGAAGAGGCCGGGGCAGGCGCTGAGAACAGGACAGTTGTCACCGGCCTCTTCGCAGCACAAGGCTGCTCCCACAGTGTCCGCACATGCCCTGTAAATAGGGGCATGACGCGGTCGGTGTAGGAGCGGCCTTGCGTCGCGAAAGGGGCGCAAAGCGCCCCCGGCAATCCCACAGGCAATAAAAAGCCCCGACAAGTCGGGGCTTTTTGTTCAACGCTTTAGCTTCAGCGTTTGGCGGTCTGGCCAACCACTGCAGCTTCCTGCTTGTCGGCCATCAGCGAGGCGTAGTACTGCTCGCCCTTGGCAGCGTCGTACATGCCTTCCCAGCGTGCGATAACCAGCGCGGCCAGGGCATTGCCGACCACGTTCAGTGCGGTACGGGCCATGTCCATGATGCGGTCGACACCGGCGATGAAGGCCAGGCCTTCCAGCGGGATGCCTACGCTGCCCAGGGTCGCCAGCAGTACCACGAAGGATACGCCCGGCACACCGGCAATGCCTTTGGAGGTGACCATCAAGGTCAGGACCAGCAGCAGCTGCTGGCTCCACGACAGGTCAATGCCATACAGCTGGGCAATGAAGATTGCCGCGATGCTCTGGTACAGGGTCGAACCATCGAGGTTGAACGAGTAGCCAGTCGGTACCACGAACGAGCAGATCGACTTCGGCGCACCGTACTTCTCCATCTTCTCGATCACCCGTGGCAGCACGGTTTCGGAGCTGGAGGTGGAGTAGGCCAGGATCAGCTCATCTTTCATGATGCGCATGATCTTGATCACCGAGAAGCCGAACACGCGCGCCACCAGGCCCAGCACCATGAAGGCGAAGAAGGCGATGGCGAAGTACACCAGCAACACCAGCTTGGCCAGCGGCAGCAGCGAGCTGAAGCCGAAGTTGGCGACGGTCACGGCGATCAGGGCAAATACGCCAATCGGGGCGTAGTTCATGATCATGTGGGTGACCTTGAACATGGTCTCCGACACAGCCTGGAAGGTACGCACCAGCGGGTCGCGCAGTTCTGCCTGCAGGCTCGACAGGCCCAGGCCGAACATTACCGAGAAGAAGATGATCGGCAGCATTTCGCCACGCATCAGCGCTGCGAAGATGTTCGACGGGATCAGGTTCAGCAGGGTTTCGATGAACGCGTGCTCATGCTGCACTTCGGCCGCGGTGGCCTGGTACTTGGAGATGTCCACGGTACCCAGGGTGCTCATGTCGATGCCGGCGCCCGGGTGGAACAGGTTGGCCAACACCAGACCGACGACGATGGCGATGGTGGTCACCACTTCGAAGTAGATGATGGTCTTGAGGCCGATGCTGCCCAGTTTCTTCGCGTCGCCAACTCCGGCGATGCCCACGATCAGCGACGAAATCACGATCGGGACGACGATCATCTTGATCAGGCGAATGAAGATGTCACCAGCGGGCTGGAGGACGTTGCTGATCCACCATGCCTTTTCCGCACTGAAATGATTCAGTAGCGCGCCGATTGCAACGCCCAGGACCAGACCGATAACGATCTGCCAGGCGAGGCTCAGTTTTGCCTTCTTCATGTCTTTACCCTTTGTTCTAGTGGTCATGGGCGTCGAACGAAAACGCGCGTAACAGAGCCGTTGGCAACGTCACGGTGAGCGAAAAAGCTTCCGTCCGGCGACCTCATGTAAGGACACCGCGAGCGAGCGACAGGGCGCTCGGGCCAGCGAAAAGGCGGCAACTATTGCGATGGGGAAGGGGGAAATCTAATGCCGGAAACGCATACCCCATGCCGATACTGCATAACGGTTTGCGCTGAAAATGGCATGTCGCAAGTGCTTGATTTATAACGTTCGGAAACCCGAACAAGACCAAAGCGCCATTTTTGGGCCGATATGGCAGTGCATAGGGAGGGGGATGAATGGCTTGTTCGACAATCCGAATGGCCGAAATGACACTTGCGGCAGCGGCATCGAACGGAAAAAAAATGTGATGTACGGTCGAGACAAAATGTGTCCCGAAGCGAAAAACACGCAAGAAGGGCCATTGGACGATGGCATTGATGAAATGGCTGATGGCTCCTCGGAAGTCAGGTCGGTGCGGTGTCCCCGATGACACCCCCGACCTGAGGCTTCCGATTCCGCCTTTCCTGACCCGGCCCAATACTGGAGGCACTCCCTGTACCCCTAGGCCACTCCGATCTTGCAACAATCAGAACAGCCCGGCCCCATGGTCATGTGCTGCCCCTCCTCGGGGCGGCGCATCATAGAAGCCTGAACTATAAAAAGGTTCAGCTTCTATTACGTGACAGTGCGTTACCGTTCATCAGCGCTGGCTAAACGCTCAGTACCATTTCGGGTCACGCTTGAGTTGCTCGCGCAACATCGCCTTCATGCCGTCATCCGGCTTGCCAAGCCAGCGGTACTGCGCATGACGGGTAGGCGACTTATCGCTCGGCAAGCCTTCGGGTACCTCCACGAGCATCCCGTAGGCATCGTCCTTGTCCCAACTGAACGCCACGATCAGGCGTTTGTAGGTGCAGTTGTCCGCCGTTTCGCACAGGGGGCCGACCAGGTACTGGTCGCCGTCCTCGGTAACTGCCGACATCTGCTCCTGGGCACTGCCGGTGAGGTTGACTACCCAATCGGGCAGCCGTTCCTCGCCCTTGATCGTGTCCTCCCAGGCTTCCCGGTATTCAGGGTCCGAGCCGAGCAATTGGTCGACCCGGACCTGGCCGTCATTGGCCGCCATCGCCCCTGCACTGCCGCCCAGCAACAAGGCGGCAGCCAGGGCAGTGCAAAGCTTCCTGCTCATCGTCAACCTCGACCACGTCCAAAGAAGAAGGAGGCTACGAACAGGACCAGGAAGACGATGAACAGGATCTTCGCGATACCCGTAGCGGCGCCAGCGATACCACCGAAGCCCAGTACGGCGGCGACAATGGCGATGATGAGGAAAGTGATAGCCCAACTCAGCATGGTGGTTCTCCTTTCTTTTTTGAAATCAATCCGGCCCTAGGCGTCCAGGACAGGCTCAGAACACCCAGCGATCCTGGGGTACGACAGTTTCTACGGTGGCCGGCGAGGCATTGGCCTTAGGCGAAGGCAGCGGGTCAGCCGCCCTGACCAGGGTGCTGGCACGGGTTGCCTGAATCTGCGTCAACAGCGCGGTCTGCGCCGCCACTTGATCTGCCAGACGCGCGGTCTGCCAGCTGTAGTAGAAGAGGCCGGCGGCCAAGGTCATCAGCAGCGCCATGCCGAGAAACAGGAACTGGCGCAAAGGCAGTGCGGCGTTCTGCGAGCGGTTGACAGATTGGCGGTTCATGCCGGCTCCTCCTGCTGTAATTGTTGTTCAAACCTGAACAGGTAATTGCAGCCTGCATGCCAGCCTTTGAATTCAATAAAATTCCTTTAAAATCATATACTTAAGATAATCACGCATGGCACCGAAGGACGTATCCTGCACGATGCCGTCCCTGACGTCGTGCGAATTGCACGATCAGCCCTCGACCTTGGTCGCGACCTTGAGCAGGTCGGCGTCCACACCGCGCACGCCGATGATCTGCCGGGCGATCTCCACGGCGATGGTTTTCTGCTCGCTGCTGACCACCTCTCCCGACAGCCGTACCAGGCCCTCTTGGCTGGCCACCTTGAGGTTCAGGCCATCGAGGTTGCGGCTGAAACGGAAGCTGTTCTGGATCTTGTCGACGATCCAGCTATCGCTGGGTTGCGGCCCGGTCGGGGCACCCACCGGGTTCTCGCGAGCCTTGGCCATGGCGGCGGTATCCAGGCTGACCAGGTTGTTGACCAGGTGCACGCCGTCGGTGGTTCGCGCCACCACCCCGGCCAGCTCCTTGGCCTCCGCGCTGTCGACCCTGCCGCGAAGCGTCACCACGCCATCGCTGCTTTGCACCTCGATAGGCGCTTTCTCGGTCGTGCGGCTCCACAGCAGCCGTGCCCTGATCACAGCAGCCAACGTTGCATCTTCCAGCCGCTGTGCATAAGCCCGCAGTTCCAGCGGGCGCTCCACCAGCTGGGCATTGACCTTCAACTGGTTGTCGACCTGTTCGATACCGCGGGTAGCCAGGGCGACATGCTCGGCCAACTGGCGCTCGACATCGTTCTCGACCTCACCGGTCAGCCGCGCCTGCTGGCCGTCCACCTCGACATCGATGCGAAACGGGTTGAGCATCCTGTTGAGCGATAACGCGGTTTGCAGCGAGCCCTCCAGGCGGGCGTCCTGCACAGGGTCAGCGAATGCCGGGGTCAATACCGGCAGCAAGGTGGCCGCCAACACGGCCAGTCGTGGGGAAAAGGGCATGGCTGTGGCTCCTTTGTTGGCAAAAACAGAAAATAGTCGCAACCAATGTGCCAGCGCGTAGCTCTAAGCAAATCATCGAGATATCGCGGTTTTCGGGCTTACTTTGGCCATTGGCTAGCATGCAAAGGACAGAATCCTTCAGAATTGACCATGCAACTTGCCCGATTTTTCCCACACTAATTGAAGATCTATCCTAAGGAGCGCAGGAAATGGAATCAGCCCAGGACAACCAAGGCCGCATTCTGCTGGTGGATGACGAGTCCGCGATCCTGCGCACCTTCCGCTACTGCCTCGAAGACGAAGGCTATAGCGTGGCCACCGCCAACAGTGCCGCCCAAGCCGAAACCTTGTTGCAACGCCAGGTGTTCGACCTGTGCTTCCTCGACCTGCGCCTGGGCGAGGACAACGGCCTCGACGTGCTGGCGCAGATGCGCATCCAGGCCCCCTGGATGCGGGTGGTGATCGTGACCGCGCATTCGGCGATCGACACCGCGGTGGATGCCATCCAGGCAGGGGCGGCCGATTACCTGGTCAAGCCCTGCAGCCCAGACCAGCTGCGCCTGGCCACCGCCAAACAGCTGGAAGTGCGCCAACTGTCGGCACGCCTCGAAGCCCTTGAAGGCGAGGTGCGCAAACCCAAGGACGGCCTCGACTCGCACAGCCCGGCCATGATGGTGGTGCTGGAAACGGCGCGCCAGGTTGCAACCACCGATGCCAACATCCTCATCCTGGGCGAGTCCGGCACCGGTAAGGGCGAGCTGGCCCGCGCCATTCATGGCTGGAGCAAGCGTGCGCGCAAAGCCTGCGTCACCATCAACTGCCCCTCGCTGAATGCCGAGCTCATGGAAAGCGAGCTGTTCGGCCATACCCGCGGCGCCTTCACCGGTGCCAGCGAGAGCACCCTTGGCCGGGTCAGCCAGGCCGACGGCGGCACGTTGTTCCTGGATGAAATCGGTGATTTCCCACTGACCTTGCAGCCTAAGCTGCTGCGCTTTATCCAGGACAAGGAGTACGAGCGTGTGGGTGACCCGGTCACCCGACGCGCCGATGTTCGCATTCTGGCTGCCACCAACCTCAACCTCGAGGAGATGGTGCGCGAAAGCCGCTTCCGCGAAGACCTGCTGTACCGCCTGAACGTGATCACCTTGCACCTGCCGCCCCTGCGCGAGCGCAGCGAAGACATCCTGACCCTGGCCGATCGTTTTCTGGCCCGCTTCGTCAAGGAATACTCCCGGCCCGCCCGCGGCTTCAGCGACGAAGCCCGTGCAGCCCTGCTCAACTACCGCTGGCCTGGCAACATCCGTGAACTGCGCAACGTGGTCGAACGCGCCAGCATCATCTGCCCGCAGGAGCGCGTCGAGATCAGCCACCTGGGCATGGGCGAACAACCCGCCGGCAACGCACCTCGGGTTGGCGCAGCCTTGAGCCTGGATGAACTGGAACGCGCCCACATCGGTGCGGTGCTGGCTGCCAGCGATACCCTTGACCAGGCCGCCAAAACCCTGGGCATCGATGCCTCGACCCTTTATCGCAAACGTAAGCAGTACAACCTATGAAGTGGCAGATGAAGCTGCGCACGCGGCTTTTCCTCAGCATTTCGGCGCTGGTCACGGTGGCCTTGCTCGGCCTGATGCTGGGCCTGGTGAGCGTGCTGCAGATGGCCTCGGTGCAACAGCAGCTCGTGCGTGACACCACCCACGCCTTGGAAGTGGGGCTTAAATTGCGGCAGAACCTCGGCGAACAGCTGACCCTGATCCTTGACGAGGACACCGCGCCGCAAAGCCTGCAAGTGCTGCAAGACAACTTCCAGTCCCTGCTCAACCAAGGGCTTGAACAAGGCGGCGAACGCACCGGCTTCAGCAAGGCCAGCAGCAATTACCAGACCTTCCTCGAGGCCTACCGAGACAGCCCTGCACCGGCGCGCAGCATGGGTATGGACCAGCCCCTGGGGGCTGCCTTCAACCAAGTGCGCACCGACCTCATCGACGCCCACAAGCAAGCGCTGGATCACATTACCCGCAGCGAGGAACATACCCGCGATCGCGCCTTGATGGTCAGCGGCGTCCTTGGCCTGATGGGCTTGGTGATCCTCGTGCTGGGTTTCATCACGGCGCACAACATCGCGCGACGCTTCGGCCAACCGATCGAAGCCTTGGCCAAGGCGGCCGATCAATTGGGCAAGGGCGACTTCGACGTAACACTGCCAGTTACCCAGGCCATCGAGCTGAACCAACTGACCCGCCGCTTCGGGCTCATGGCCGACGCCTTGCGCAAGCACCAGGCAACCAATGTCGATGAACTGCTGGCCGGCCAGCAACGCCTGCAGGCCGTGCTCGACAGCATCGACGATGGCCTGCTGATCATTGACCGCCAAGGCCGCCTGGAACACCTCAACCCTGTGGCGCAGCGCCAGCTGGGCTGGAGCGACAGCCGCCTAGGCAACACCCTGGCCGAAGCCTTGCAACGCCCGGAGCTGGAGCAACAGCTACGCCAAGTGCTGCGCGGTGGCAACCTTGATCGCCCACCCGACGACCTGAGCATCGACGTCGATGAAGAAACCCGCCTGCTGACCTACAGCCTGACACCGGTCAGCCACCCCCAGGGGCCGATCCTGGGTGCGGTGATGGTGCTGCACGATGTCACCGAACAACGGGCCTTCGAGCGCGTACGCAGCGAGTTCGTGCTGCGTGCCTCGCACGAACTGCGCACCCCGGTCACGGGTATGCACATGGCGTTCGGCCTGCTGCGTGAGCGGGTGAAGTTCCCGCCCGAGGCGCGCGAGTACGACCTGCTCGAGACCATCGGCGAGGAAATGCAGCGGCTGACCCAACTGATCAACGACCTGCTCAATTTCTCGCGCTACCAGAGCGGCCTGCAGAAGCTTGACCTCGCCCCCTGTGCCATCGATGAGCTGCTGGAGCGCGCGCAGCTGCGTTTTACCGAGCAGGCCGCGCACAAGCAGATCGAATTGATCAAGGAGCTGGAACTGCCGCTGCCACGTATTCAGGCCGACATCGCCCAGCTCGACCGGGTGTTGGACAACCTGCTGCACAACGCCGTCCGCCATACCCCCAGCGGTGGCCGTATACGGCTTCACGCCAGGCGGCATGCGGAGCGCGTGATCATCAGTGTCGAAGACAACGGCGAGGGTATCGCCTATGGGCAGCAAGGGCGCATCTTCGAGCCGTTTGTGCAGGTAGGGCGCAAAAAAGGTGGCGCGGGGCTTGGCTTGGCGTTGTGCAAAGAAATCGTGCAACTGCACGGTGGCAGAATGGGCGTATTTTCCCGGCCGGGGCAGGGCACTCAGTTCTACATGGCATTGCCGGTCTGACGACAGGGTTTGCCCTCAAGACTCATCGGTACCCCGCCGCGCCGGCACCGCCCGCCACCCGCGGGTCACCAGCTCGGCAAATTGACGGGCGTTCAACGGCCGGGCGAACAACCAGCCTTGGCCGTAATTGACCCCTTCACTGTTGAGCAACACCGCCTGGTCTTCGCATTCGATGCCTTCGGCAATCACCCGCAGGTGCAGGTCGTGGGCCATGCGGATGATGTGCGGGGCCACACCACTGCTGGCGGCATCGTGCCCCAAGGCATCAATGAAGGCCTTGTCGATCTTCAGGCAGTCCACGGGCAGCGTCTGCAGGTAGGCGAGGCTGCAGTAACCCGTGCCAAAATCGTCGATCAACACTTGGTGGCCCACCGCACGCAGAGCCTGCAGGTTGTCGCGCGCCACCACCACGTCGATCAGGCCGCGTTCGGTCACCTCGAAGGCGATCTGGCTGGCCGCCACCCGGTGCAAGGCCAGCAGCCGCGCCGCCACCCGGCCAATGCGCGGGACCATCACATCACACGCCGCAAGGTTTACCGAGATGTACAGGTTGCGGTGCGAACGCAGCAACTGGCCCAACTGCTCAAGCACCCGCTGCAAGACAAAGTCAGTGATCTGGCGGATCTGCCCGGTATTTTCGGCCAACGGAATGAACAGGTCCGGGCTGGTCAAGGTGCCGTCCGGGCGGCGCCAGCGCACCAGGGCCTCGGCACCGACACAACGCCGTGTGTCGAGCTCGATGATCGGCTGGTAAAGCACCTGCAGTTCGCCCCGGCGCAGTGCGTTCTGCAGCTCCGAGCTCATCGAGCGGCGCTGCAGAATCAGCTGCAACACCAGCCAGCCAATGCAGCAGGCGGCCAGTACGCTGCCAGGGAACAGCAGCCAGAGCATGCCGTTCATGCGCAGGGGCAGGCTGGCGCGTGGCGCAATCAGCACCAATTGGTAATCCGGCGATTTGGTCGGCATGCGGTAGATGAGGCGGTCGCTCAATTCGAGCAGCGACTTGTGGCTGGCCGACCAGGCCGAGGGCGGTGGCCACACCTGCGGCGGGCCTAGTACCGGGATGGCCCGGGTACCGTTGTCCAGCACCACCACTAGGCTGCCACCGGGCGGCAGGTCGACAACATCGGTCAGGTGCCCGCGCGACGTGGACACCACGAAATTGCCACGCCCCAGCATCAGGGCTGCCAGATTTTCGTCGGGTTCGATCGTGGTGTTCAACCAATAGCTGTAGGTCGGCCCCTTGATGTCGGGCGCGCGCAGTGGTTCGAAGGCCCGTTCATCCCCCCGGTTGGAGCAGGCGACATGGGCATCGACGTACGCGGCTTCATAAATGAAGCGCGAACTCAGGCCCACCTGCTGCAATGCCGCCAGCATCTCTGGGCTGCAGCCGCGCAAGGGCTGCGCCTGCAGGGTGTCGACCCCTTCACGAAGCTGGCCGAATACCTGCTCAAGGCGATCGAGAAAGCGCTCGCCCTGCGCATTCATCTGTTCACTCTCGCTTTGTTTCATCTGCTGCAGGGCAATACCGATGCTGGCGCTGAGCAACAGTGCGGCGCTGGCCAGTGCTGCCAGTGAGGCCAGCATCCAGGGACGGTAAAAAATTTGGCGCAGCGTGGCGATGAGGGCTGACATCAAGGGCATCCAGTTGATTACCAAGGTATAGCAACTGAATCGAGAATCATCCTCGCCGTTGGGCGATTAACGGGTCAAGGGCTGCTGCGCAGCCCATTCCCCCTGCATCAACGCATGCGGTTGAGCACTTGCAGCATGGCGGCCGTCTGGGCATCGGGCATGCCGTCGAAGCGTTGTGGGCGGAAGCGCATCTGGAACGCCGCGATCACATGCCGGGTGGCCACGTCGAGTTCACCGGTTTGCGCGATCGCATAGCCGAAACGCGCCAGCTCCTGCTGGTACCAGCTCACGCTCGGCGGGTTGACGCTGAAGAAGGCTTGTTGCCGCGCCACTGCGTTAGGCTCGGGCCAGATACCGATACCCGCGTCGGCCAGGCGCTTCCACGGGAACAACGGGCCTGGGTCGAGCTTGCGCAACGGCGCGATATCGCTGTGGCCAACGATATGCCGGGGGTCGATGTTGTTGCGTTTGACGATGTCTTTGAGCAGCGCGATCAAGGCCTGAACCTGGGCTTCGCTGTAGGGGTGCCAGACTCGGCCATTCGGCGTATCGGTGAACCCTGGGTTGACGATTTCGATACCGATCGAGGTCGAATTCAACCAGGTGCGCCCTTGCCATTGGCTGTCACCGGCGTGCCAAGCGCGGCGGCTTTCATCCACCAGCTGATAGACCGTGGCCGGGCCATCGCCGATCAGGTAGTGGCTGCTGACCTCGCCATGGGTCAGTAGCGCCAATGAGCGCTCGAGCGAGGCATTGGTGTAGTGCAGGACGACAAACTGGATACGCTCGTCCTGGTTGGCCGACGGGTGGCTGCGGTCGATGCGCAGGCCCGTCGAGCAACCTGCAACAGCAACCAGCAAGCAGGTGAGCAGTGTTTTTTTAACGGTGGAAAGCACGTCGGCGGCCTCAGCGTGTAAGCGCTACAGTATAACGTGCTCTGAATGGCCTGTGCTCGCCGTGAGTCAGTGCCGCCCTTACCCCTGCTCGACTCGGTTGCGCCCCAAGTCCTTGGCACGGTACAGCGCGGTGTCGGCGCGCTTGAGCACCTGGTCACCGCGCTCGCCGGAACGGAATGCACCCAAGCCAATGGAGGCGGTGATCACCACGCGCTCGCCTTTGAAATGGAACGGGCAGGCTTCGATGGTCGCACGCAGTAGCTCAGCCATCTGTGCGGCCGCGGCGGGTGAAGTCTGCGGGAACAACAGGACGAACTCCTCACCGCCAAAGCGGGCGATGAAGTCGCGCCCGCGCAGGCGCTTGCGCAGCTGGTCAGCGACGATCTTCAGCACCTTGTCACCCGCCAGGTGCCCGTAGTTGTCGTTGATGCGCTTGAAGTGGTCCAGGTCGAGAATCGCCATGGCCAAGTGGCCGCCGTTTTCCTGCCAGTCGAGCATCTCGCGTTCCAGGTGCTCGCTCCAGGCCGCACGATTGGGCAGGCCGGTCAGCGGGTCGAGCAAGGCCTTTTGCCGCTGCTCTTCAAGGTGCTCGCGATAGCCAAGCGCCTCGTGCTCCATGTTCGCCACACGCTCGGACAGGCCCTGCAGGCGACCGGCAAGTTCCTGCTCGCGGCGATCACGCTCGTGCTTGTGCTCGTCCATGGTCACCAGCAAGCCCTCGAGCCGGTTTTCCAGGATGTGCTTGAGGCTGTCCACGTCGGCGGCGCCCTTCACACTGCTCTGCAGCCCATCGACCTGCTGGCGGAGCTGGGTGTCCAGCGCCTCGGCGGCGGTGCTGTTGTCGGCATGCCCGGCACTGGCTTCGTGCAGGTGGCTCTGGAAACCTTCCAGGCGCTCGTTGAGCTGTTGCAGGTAGGTCTCGAATTCGTGCTGGCCGCTGTCGGTGATCGCCAGCATCAGCACCGCCAAGTCGTCGAGCACCGGGATCAGTTCGTACCAGTTCAGCCCCCGCGCCACCCGCTCGCGCATTTCCAGGGCCTGGGCCTTGTGCCGCTCGGGCAGGCTGAGGTCGTCGAGCAAGCCGATCAGCGTCTGCTCGATATGGGCGGCCACTTGGCTGTAGGGCGGCTCTACCGCGTAGGGCAGGGCATAGGGGCCATCTTCACCGAACGTTTCTTCCAACGTTTGCGGCGGTGCGGCCTCTGGCGTGGGTTGGCTGAGGGCTGGCTCTGGCGCTGTCGCCTCATCCGGCACAGGCTCGGGTTGTGGCGCGCTCGGCACGTCTGCGGTTTCGATCAGTGCCGGCCCTTCCAGCTCCGCTACCAAGGCTGGCTCAGCCAGTGCTGGGGGTGCCAAGGGCAGCAGTGCGTCTACATCCTCGGGCTGCGGGTCTTCAGCAACGCGCTGAACGGGGGCGGCAACGGGCGGCGCCACGGCCTCAGCCATTGCCACAACAGGCGCCGCCGCCAGTGCAACCTCTGCTTCGTCGGGCTGCTCGCTGTCACGACCACCAAACAAGCGCTGCAAAAAGCCTGGCCGCTCTTCTTCAGGCTTGCCCAACGCATCCAGCGCGCGACCTTGCAGGCCGCTCAGCTCCCCCAGCAACGGGGGCAGCTCACGCGACTGGGCAACCCCGCCGTCGAGTTTTTTCGCCAGTTTTTTCAGCGGCCGCGAAATGTCGCTTGGCAGCGGCAAGCCTTGCAGCTGAGTGACCAGCGCCGTCAGCGCATCGCTGACCTGGTTCATGCGGGTTTCCCGGCGTTGCTCGGAATCCAGCACGGCTTTTTCCAGGCGCGGAATCAGCCCGGCAAGGCCAGCGTCCATGTTGTCGCTGCGGATGACCTCGCGCATTTCCTTCATGCACTGGTCCACCACCTTGTCACTGCCTTCGGCAGCCAGGGTGCTGCGCACCAGCCCACGACGCAACAGGTCGAGACGTGCGTCCCAACGGCGTTCAAGCTTCTCTTGCTGCTCGATGCTCTTAAGGTATTTCTCTTTCCAGCGCTCAGCGTCGTCAGTCATGCCCGGGCCCGCAAACGGTGATGGCAATTAGCTCAAAACCGGCAGCGTATCCACAGTCAATGCATCAGGCAATCGAATCTCGACGGCAACGGGAAGGTGATCGGAAATTGGCTGCGCCAACACCTCCACGCGCTCAAGGGTGAGGCTTGGGCTGAGCAGGATATGGTCCAGGCAACGCTGCGGTCGCCAACTGGGGAAGGTGGCCTCGACTTGCGGGGCAACCAGGCCCAGGTCGCGCAGGGGGGAGTGCTCCAGCAGGTCGGTGGCATGGGTGTTCATGTCACCCATCAACACCTGATGGCGGTAGCCGCCAATCAGCTCGCGAATGTAGCCAAGCTGCAGGGCGCGGGTTTTGGCGCCGAGCGCCAGGTGCATCATCACCACGATCAGCGCATCTTCACCCTCGCCGAAACGCACCAGAATGGCACCGCGACCGGCCGGGCCGGGCAGGGGGTGGTCTTCGAGGTGTTGCGGCTTGAGGCGGCTGAGCACGCCGTTGCTGTGCTGGGCGAAGCGCCCGAGGTTACGGTTGAGCTGCTGGTACCAGTAAGGGAAGGCGCCCAGTTGGGCCAGGTGTTCGACCTGGTTGATGTAGCCTGAACGCAGGCTGCCGCCATCGGCTTCCTGCAAGGCCACCAGGTCGAAGTCACTGAGCAGCTTGCCGATTTTTTGCAGGTTGCTGGCACGCCCGGTGTGCGGCAGCAGGTGCTGCCAGCTGCGGGTCAGGTAATGCCGGTAGCGCTCAGTGCTGATGCCAACCTGAATATTGAAACTGAGCAGCCGCAGGCGCCCATCCTCTGGCAGGCCAGGCGCCTGCAGGTGATGTTCGTTGACCTGCGGCTGGTGCAGGCCAATGCCACGCGTGCTTCGGAAGCGGGGCATGGGTACGCCGCTTACTTAGCGGCGCGCTCCTTGGCGATCAGCTGGTCGGCAACATTCAGCACGCCCTCTGGCCCGCCTGCGGTGCCCAGGTCGAAGCGGTACTTGCCGTTGACGACCATGCTCGGTACGCCGGTGATTTCGTACTTCTTCGCCAGTTCCTTGGCCTGGTTGACCTGGCCTTTGATGGCGAAGGAGTTGAAGGTGGCGAGGAATTTGTCCTTGTCCACGCCTTGGGTGGCGAGGAAGTCGGCCATGTCCTGAGGGTCGGTCAGGCGCTTTTTCTGGTTCTGGATGGCGTCGAAGACGGCGGCATGCACCTTGTGCTCGACGCCCATGGCTTCGAGGGTCAGGAACATCTGGCCGTGAGCGTCCCACGGGCCACCGAACATGGCCGGTACGCGCTTGAAGTTGACGTCTTTCGGCAGTTTTTCAGCCCACGGGTTGATTACCGGCTCGAAGTGGTAGCAGTGAGGGCAGCCGTACCAGAACAGCTCGACCACTTCGATCTTGCCAGGCACGGAAACTGGAACAGGGTTGCTCAGCTCGAGATATTCCTTGCCGGCAACAGGCTCGGCGGCCTGTACGGCGGTCATACCGAATACGCTGGCGGCGACCAGCGCAGCGCTGAGAATCAGTTTACGCATGCTTTACTCCTGAGCATTCATGGGTCGCCTCGACGCGACCTGTGTTGAGACAGGCCGGGCCAGGCCCGAGTTCTGTAGTGTAACGGCTGCGGACGTAAAAAAGGGCGGTCCGGCCACCCTTTCATCTTTGGCTTACAACATTAACCGAATGTTAATACGCCATCCTCTTCGCGGGTTTGGCCGCGAAGCACTCGCCATTTACCTCAGTGCAGGCCCTGGATGTAGCTGGCCAACGCTTCGATATCGTGGTTGCTCAGCTTGCCCGCGATGGTACGCATGGTCATGGCATCGCCATCGTTGGTACGCACGCCTTCACGGAACTCGGTCAGTTGCTTGGTCACGTATTGCGAGTGCTGCCCGCCCAGGTGCGGGAAGCCCGCCAGGGCGATGCCTGCGCCGTTCGGTGAGTGGCAGCCGGTACAGGCGGGCATGCCTTTTTCCAGGTCGCCGCCATTGAACAAGGCGCGACCGCGTTCGACGAGCTTGGGGTCGGCCGCCCCGACGCTACCTTTTTGGCTAGCGAAGTACGCCGCGATATCGGCCAGGTCCTGGTCATTGAAGGCAGCCAGCATGCCGGTCATCTCCAGCACGGTGCGCTTGCCGGACTTGATATCGTGCAGTTGTTTTTCGAGGTAACGCTGGCCCTGGCCTGCCAGTTTCGGGAAGTTCGGTGCCAGGCTATTGCCGTCGGGGTTGTGGCAGGCACCACAGACGGCCGTCTTGGCCTGGCCGGCGGCGGCATCGCCTTTGATAGGTTCCGCAGCAATGGCCGCACCTGCGACACCCATGGTCAACAGCAGACTCACGACTAGTTTGTTCATCAGCTAATCCAACACGGCTAAGGGTGAAATGTTATGTATCGGGACTGCCGCTCATCCAAAGGATGACCAAACGGTAGTCCTCGGCACTGCAGTCCATGCACAATCCACGCGGCGGCATAGCCTTGAAACCCTGGGTCACATGCCTCACGAGTACATCCACACCTTGCGCCAGCCTTGGCTCCCATGCTGCCCGGTCACCCCGCTGGGGGGCCTGTGGCAACTGACCGGCGTGACAGGCCGCACACGTGCGGTTGTACAACACCTCGGGATCCTGTGTAGCCTGTGCGCTGAAAAACGGCAGGAACATACCGACAGCAAGCAGCCATTTCGCCATGCGGAACGACCTTCAGGGTTGGGGGCCGCGCTGCGTTCTGATGCGCGAGCTATTGTTCGACACCCCATGCTCGCTCTCCTTCGCTGGGAGAATGAGCACACAAAAACTGGGGCATTATATACTTCCGCCATCCAAACGGAAACGACACCGCTTGCCAGGCTCGAGCCTTCAGAGTCAGGCAACACCCACATCGGATATCCCATGCAAGTCAAGAACCCCATCCTCGGCCTCTGCCAGAAAGCCACATTCGCCCTCAGCGCAGCCAAGGTCGAACAATGCCCGGACGACCAGGGTTACGAGGTGGCTTTCGCCGGCCGTTCCAACGCCGGCAAATCCAGCGCCCTCAATACCCTGACTCATGCCAGCCTGGCGCGTACCTCGAAAACCCCGGGGCGCACCCAGCTGTTGAATTTCTTCAGTCTGGACGATGAACGGCGTTTGGTCGACCTGCCGGGCTACGGTTATGCAAAAGTACCGATTCCACTCAAGCAGCACTGGCAGCGCCACCTGGAAGCCTACCTGGGCAGCCGTGAGTGCCTGCGCGGTGTGATCTTGATGATGGACGTGCGCCATCCGATGACCGACTTCGACAAGATGATGCTCGACTGGGCCAAGGCCAGCGGCATGCCGATGCACATCCTGCTGACCAAGGCCGACAAACTCACCCACGGCGCCGGCAAGAACACCTTGCTCAAGGTGCAGTCGGAGATCCGCAAGGGCTGGGGCGACGCAGTCACCATCCAGCTGTTCTCGGCACCGAAGCGCCTGGGGCTGGACGAAGCCTACCGCGTGCTGGCGGACTGGATGGAGCTGGAAGACAAGCCCGTGGCCTGAAAGCCTGGATAGACTCCAGTAGGAGCAGCCTTGTGCTGCGAAGAGGCCATGTCAGGCTGTAGATATCTGTTGCCCATATTGGCCCTTTCGCAGCACAAGGCTGCTCCTACAGTGGGGAGCAGCAGCGCCTGTCAGGCAAATCGCAGGCAAAAAAAACCCCGGACTTCGTATGGGGAGGGGGAAGTTCGGGGTCCAAGTCCGGACCGCTAGGGCGGGGTCCAGATATCTGCCAACACTTAACACAACATAGGAGCATCGAAGGGCTTCACCAGCCATTCAGTTACTCTGAGTTCCGCTTCACCGGTTTAGTTCCGAAGCCCTGAAAACTATTTGCGATAGTTTCATGAAACTCCAGCACTAATGGCATCTAGCCATGCCAGGATCCGCGTCACCACGTCGCAGATCCTACACAGCTTTGCCGGCTCAATCAGTGAGCTTCGTCCCAATTCGCGCCAATGCCTGCCTCCACCAGCAACGGTACATCCAGTTGCGCGGCACGGCTCATGTGCAGGCGAATTTCATCTTTTACCTGCTCGACCAGCTCCTCACGCACCTCCAGCACCAATTCATCGTGCACCTGGAGGATCACGCGGGCATCCAGGCCGCTCTCGGTCAGCCAGTTGTCCACATTGACCATCGCCCGCTTGATGATATCGGCAGCCGTACCCTGCATCGGTGCGTTGATCGCCGTCCGCTCAGCGCCTTTGCGCAGGGCCGGGTTCTTGGCGTTGATGTCTGGCAGGTACAGGCGACGGCCGAAGAGCGTTTCGACGAAGCCTTGCTCGGCAGCCTGGGCGCGGGTGCGCTCCATGTAGGCCAGCACGCCCGGGTAGCGGGCGAAGTAGCGGTCGATGTAGTCCTGGGACTGCTTGCGGTCGACGCCAATCTGCTTGGCTAGGCCAAAGGCGCTCATGCCGTAGATCAGGCCGAAGTTGATGGCCTTGGCGCTGCGGCGCTGGTCGGTGGTTACCGCCTCAAGCGGCACGCCGAACACTTCAGCTGCAGTGGCGCGGTGCACGTCGAGGTTGTTGCGGAAGGCATGCAGCAAACCTTCGTCCTTGGCCAGGTGAGCCATGATGCGCAGCTCGATCTGCGAATAGTCCGCCGCCAGCAGCTTGTAGCCAGGGCTGGCCACGAAGGCCTGGCGGATACGCCGCCCTTCGGCGGTGCGAATCGGGATGTTCTGCAGGTTCGGGTCGCTCGACGACAGGCGCCCGGTAGCCGCCACCGCCTGTTGGTAAGAGGTGTGAATGCGCCCGGTGCGTGGGTTGATCTGCCCTGGCAGTTTGTCGGTGTAGGTGCTCTTGAGCTTGCTCAAGCTGCGGTACTGCATCAGTACCTCAGGCAGCGGGTAGCCTTGCTCGGCCAGTTCGTCGAGTACCGCCTCGGCGGTAGACGGCTGGCCCTTGGCGGTCTTGCTCAGCACCGGCATGCCCAGTTTGTCGTAGAGGATCGCACCCAACTGCTTGGGCGAGCCCAGGTTGAATGTCTCGCCAGCCAGTTCGTAGGCGCGGCGCTCCAGTTCGGCCATCTTCACGCCCAGTTCGCCGCTCTGCACGTGCAGCAGCTCGGCATCCACCAGCGCACCCTGGCGCTCGATCTTGGCCAGCACCGGCACTAGCGGCATCTCGATGTCCATCAACACCGGCTGCACGCTTGGGGTTTTGGCCAGGCGCGCCTGCAGCGCCTGGTGCAGGCGCAGGGTGATGTCGGCGTCCTCGGCGGCGTACGGGCCGGCCTTGTCCAACGGGATCTGGTTGAAGGTCAGCTGTTTCGCGCCCTTGCCGGCAATCTGCTCGAAGGTGATGGTGGTGTGGTCGAGGTACTTCTGCGCCAGGCTGTCCATGTCGTGGCGGGTGGCCGTGGAGTCCAGCACATAGGACTCGAGCATGGTGTCGTAGGCCACGCCGCGCATGTGGATAGCCGGGGCGTCATTGGCCAGGATGTTGATATCGTACTTGGCGTTTTGCCCGACCTTGGCTTTGGCCGGGTCTTCCAGCAGGGGTTTGAGCGCCAGCAGCACAGCCTCGCGGTCCAGCTGAACCGGCGCGCCTTCGTAGTCATGGGTCAGCGGCACATAGGCGGCTTCGAACGGCTCGACCGCGAACGACAGGCCGACCAGTTGCGCCTGCTGCGCGTCCAGGCCGGTGGTTTCGGTGTCGAACGCAAACAGCGGGGCCTGGCGCAGTTTGTCCAGCCAGGCGTCGAAACGGGCCTGGTCGAGGACCGTCTCGTACTTCGGTTCGGCCTTGGCCGCCGGCGCCGCTTCTTCAGGCACGGCCACGGTTGCCCCGGCCCTGGCAGCTTCACGCTGAACGTCGGCGACCCAGCTCTTGAACTCCATCTCGGTGTACAACGCCAGCAGCGCATCGCGGTCTGGCTCGCCGCAAACCAGCGCCTCGACTTCGATATCCAGCGGCACATCGATCTTGATGGTGGCCAGCTCATAGGACAGGAACGCCGCCTCACGGTGTTCCTCAAGCTTGGCCGGCAAGGTCTTGGCGCCACGGATGCTCAGGCCCGGGACCTTGTCGAGGTTGTCGTAGACATCACGCAGGCCGCCACCGATACCGGTCAGCAGGCCGGCAGCGGTCTTCTCGCCCACACCCGGCACGCCCGGGATGTTGTCGACCTTGTCGCCCATCAGGGCCAGGAAATCGATGATGTGCTCGGGGCCGACGCCGAATTTTTCGTGCACGCCGGCAACATCCATCACGCTGCCGGTCATGGTGTTGACCAGGGTGACGTGACCGTCCACCAACTGCGCCATGTCCTTGTCACCCGTCGAGATGATCACCGGCCGGCCTTGCGCCGCGCTGCTGCGCGCCAGGGTGCCGATCACATCGTCGGCCTCCACGCCTTCGACGCACAACAAGGGGTAGCCCAAGGCCTTGACGCTGGCATGCAGGGGTTCGATCTGCACCCGCAGGTCATCGGGCATGCTCGGGCGGTTGGCCTTGTACTCGGCGAACATGGCATCGCGGAAGGTACCGCCCTTGGCGTCGAACACCACTGCAAACAGGCTGTCAGGGTATTGCTTGCGCAGGCTCTTGAGCATGTTCAGCACACCCTTGACCGCGCCGGTAGGCATGCCTTTGGAGGTGGTCAGCGGCGGCAATGCGTGGAAAGCGCGGTAGAGGTAGGAGGAACCGTCCACCAGGACGAGGGGCGCTTGGCTCATGAGCAGAATCAACCTTTTCGGCGGGTCCGGAGCTAGAATAGCCGGATCAATGACGACAAAGGGACAAGGTTATCATGCGTACACTCAATCGCCTGTTACTGCTCGGTCTGTTGGCAACCATGCCAGTCGTCACCCTGGCGGCGGACGACGCCCCCTCGGCCGATCCCGAGGTGACCATTCGCACGGAAGGCGATAAAACCATCCAGGAATACCGTCAGAACGGCTTCCTGTATGCGATCAAGATCACGCCAAAAAACGGCAAGCCTTATTTCCTGGTACGCGCCGACGGCACTGATGCCAATTTCATTCGTTCCGACCAGCCGGACATGCTGATTCCGTCCTGGAAGATCTTCGAGTGGTAAGCTGACGCGTATCGTTCACATTAACCTGGCACTTCCCGGCGGAAGTGCCCGTATGGGCATTTTTCATCATGTCAGTTTTCACCCCCGTGACCCGGCCTGAGCTGGAAACCTTTCTGGCGCCGTACCAGCTGGGCCGTCTGCTCGACTTCCAGGGCATCGCCGCCGGTACCGAAAACAGCAACTTCTTCGTCAGCCTGGAACAGGGTGAGTTCGTCCTGACGCTGATCGAGCGCGGCCCGAGCGAAGACATGCCGTTCTTCATCGAGCTGCTCGACGTGCTGCATGACGCCGACATGCCCGTGCCGTACGCCCTGCGTGACCGTGATGGCAATGGCCTGCGCGAACTGTGTGGCAAGCCTGCGTTGCTGCAGCCGCGGCTGTCGGGCAAACACATCAAGGTACCCAACAACCAGCACTGCGCCCAGGTTGGCGAGTTGCTCGCGCACATCCACCTGGCCACCCGCAACCACGTCATCGAGCGCAAGACCGACCGTGGCCTGGACTGGATGCTGGCGTCTGGCGCCGAGCTGATGCCGCGCCTGAGTGCCGAACAGATTGCGCTGTTGCAGCCAGCGCTGGACGAAATCAATGCACACAAGGCGCAGATCCTGGCCTTGCCACGGGCCAACCTGCACGCCGACCTGTTCCGCGACAACGTGATGTTCGAAGGCACCCACCTGACCGGTGTGATCGACTTCTACAACGCCTGCTCGGGGCCGATGCTATATGACATCGCCATCACCGTGAACGACTGGTGTATCGATGAGCACGGGGCCCTCGATGTGCCACGCGCCCAGGCGCTGCTGGCGGCCTACGCGGCGCTGCGCCCGTTCACCGCCGCCGAGGCCGAGCTGTGGCCCGAGATGTTGCGGGTCGGGTGTGTGCGTTTCTGGCTGTCGCGCCTGATCGCGGCGGAATCGTTTGCCGGGATGGATGTGATGATCCATGACCCGAGCGAGTTCGAGGTGCGCCTGGCGCAGCGCCAGCAGGTGGCATTACACCTGCCGTTCGCCCTCTGAACGCACCAAGGGCGATGATGAACCTGTAGGAGCAGCCTTGCGCTGCGAAGAGGCCGGTAATAACAGCAAAGATTTTCTGTGTTTTTACCGGCCTCTTCGCAGCACAAGGCTGCTCCTACCAGGATCGCGCATGGCCGCAGGCAGGGCGCAACCCCACCAAAAAGCCGCGCGCCTTAGAGCTGTTCCAGGCACCCCGCCAGGTCGCTACCCAGCTTCTCCAGCAGGCGCTCATAGCCCTTGGCATCCACCGGGTCCGTGCCACCCAAGGCATCCAGCTCGGCCAACCGCACCGGCAACCCCGCCGTCAGCGTCTCCGCCAGGCGCGGCCGCAGCGGCGGCTCGCTGAACACGCAGGTCTTGCCCACTTCCTGCAGGCGCTTGCGCATGGCGGCCACATGCTGCGCGCCCGGCTGCACCTCGGAAGCCACACTGAATACCCCGGTGTGCTTCAGACCATAATTGGCCTCGAAGTAATCGAACGCCTCGTGGAACACGAAGTACGGCTTGTCGGCGATACCCGCCACCCGCGCCTTGATACGCCCATCCAGGGCATCCAGACGCTCGCCAAAGGCCTTCAGGTTGGCCTGGTAACGCGGGGCATTGGCCGGGTCGACCTCAGCCAGGTCCGCCGCCATCTTCGCTGCGATCACCCGGGCATTGACCGACGACAGCCACAGGTGCGCGTCAAGGCTGCCTGGGCGGTGATCGTGGTCATGGTCGTCGTGGTCGTCTTCATCATGCGAGTGGCTGTCTTCACCAAAATGGCGCAACTGCATGCCAGTCAGCGACTGGACCGCAACGGTGGCCTTGTCCCGCCCTTTCAGCACGCGCTGCAGAAAGTTCTCCATGTCCGGCCCGATCCAGTACAGCAGGTCGGCATCCGCGACGCGCCGTACGTCGGAGGGGCGCAGGGCGTAATGGTGCGGCGAAGCGCCAGGCGGCAACAGCACATCCGGGCTGCCTACCCCGTCCTGAACGGCGGCGGCAATCTGCTGCAGCGGTTTGATACTGGTCAGCACACGCACGTCGGCCTGGGCTGAAAATGCGATGAAAGCGACAAAAAGGGCTAGGAATCGGGACACGGTGAATACTCGGCTCGACAGAAACAGGTAACATAATAACGTCTCCATCCAGAACCGTCGCTGCCCATGTCCATCACGCCGCTGGCCAACCGCCCCCACGATCACTCCCATTGCGTACACAGCGCACTGGCCGAAGCCGATGCCTTGTGCACCCGCCAGGGGTTGCGCCTGACCGCACTGCGCCGCCGTGTGCTGGAGCTGGTCTGGCAAAGCCACAAGCCGCTGGGGGCCTACGACATTCTCGCCGTGCTCAGCGAGCAGGACGGCCGCCGCGCCGCACCGCCTACCGTGTACCGCGCCTTGGATTTTCTCCTCGACAACGGCCTGGTGCACCGCATCGCCTCGCTCAACGCCTTCATCGGCTGCAGCCACCCAGAGCATGTGCACCAGGGCCAGTTCCTGATCTGCCGCACCTGCCATGTGGCCATCGAGCTGGAGCAGGACAGCATCAGCGACGCCATCATCAGCAGCGCCAAGGGCGTCGGCTTCAGCGTCGAAACCCAGACCGTGGAAGTGGTCGGCCTGTGCAGCAACTGCCGGAGCGCGGCATGAGCGACGCACTGATCCGCCTGGAGCAGGTCGGTGTGACCTTCGCCGGCGAGGCGGTGCTCGACAGCATCGACCTGTCAGTGGCACCGGGCCAGATCGTGACCCTGATCGGCCCCAACGGGGCAGGCAAGACCACCTTGGTTCGCGCCGTGCTGGGGCTGCTCAAGCCACACCGGGGCAAAGTCTGGCGCAAGCCGAAGCTGCGCATTGGCTACATGCCGCAAAAAATCCAGGTGGATGCCACGCTGCCGCTGTCGGTGCTGCGCTTTTTGCGCCTGGTACCCGGCGTAGACCGCGCAGCTGCCTTGTCGGCGCTGCAGGAAGTAGGGGCCGAGCAGGTCATCGACAACCCGATCCAGACCATTTCCGGCGGCGAGATGCAGCGCGTGCTGCTGGCCCGGGCGCTGCTGCGCGAGCCACAACTGCTGGTGCTCGATGAGCCGGTGCAAGGGGTCGACGTGGTCGGCCAGACCGAGCTGTACAACCTCATCACCCGCCTGCGCGACCGCCACGGTTGCGGCGTGCTTATGGTTTCGCACGACCTGCACCTGGTGATGAGCGCCACCGACCAGGTGGTCTGCCTCAACCGGCATGTGTGCTGCTCTGGCCACCCCGAGCAGGTCAGCAACGACCCGGCCTTCGTCGAACTGTTCGGCCAGAACGCGCCAAGCCTGGCGATCTATCACCACCATCACGACCACAGCCACGACCTGCACGGCTCGGTGGTCGCCCCTGGCACCCATGTTCACGGAGAGCACTGCAAGCATGGCTGATTTTCTTCTTTATGCCCTGCTTGCCGGTCTGTCCCTGGCGTTGGTGGCCGGCCCTCTGGGGTCGTTCGTGGTGTGGCGGCGCATGGCCTATTTCGGCGATACCCTGTCCCACGCCGCGCTGCTCGGGGTAGCCCTGGGTTTTGCCCTGGACGTCAGCCCAGCACTGGCGGTAACCGTGGGCTGCCTGCTGCTGGCAATCCTGTTGGTGACCTTGCAGCAACGCCAACCGCTGGCCTCCGACACCCTGCTTGGCATCCTCGCCCCCAGTACGCTTTCGCTGGGCCTGGTGGTGCTGAGCTTCATGCACGATGTGCGCATCGACCTGATGGCCTACCTGTTCGGTGACCTGCTGGCCATCAGCACCACCGACCTTGCCTGGATCCTCGGCGGCAGCGTGCTGGTATTGCTGCTGCTCGCCGCGCTGTGGCGGCCGTTGCTGGCCGTGACCGTGCATGAAGAATTAGCCATGGTCGAGGGCCTGCCAGTGGCGGGCCTGCGCCTGGCCTTGATGCTGTTGATTGCCGTGGTGATCGCCGTGGCAATGAAGATCGTCGGTGTGCTGTTGATTACCTCGCTGCTGATCATCCCCGCCGCCGCCGCGCAACGCCACGCCCGCTCGCCCGAGCAGATGGCCTTGGGCGCCAGCCTGCTGGGGGTGACGGCGGTGTGTGGCGGCCTGGCCATGTCCTGGTTCAAGGACACACCGGCCGGCCCTTCCATCGTGGTCTGCGCGGCAGTGCTATTCTTGCTGAGCCTGGCCCTGCCAAAACGCTGAAAACCGGGGTGCGCAACAGCGCACCCTGCAACCTTTTCGCGGGTAAAAGGTCTGTAAGACTTGTTTTCGAGCGTGCGCACCTGGGTGTAGACTTGCTCGCTTTTTGCGCAAATAGAGAGTCGCAGGAATGAAGCCGTTCGCCTCCCGTTATCTGCTTGTTGCCGCGTTTTCCCTGTTCCTGGCTGCCTGTTCCAGTGCCCCGGTCGAACAGGCCGATGCACCTGCCCAAGCCGATGCCTGGCAGCAGTTGCAACAGAACATCGCCAGCAATGAGCTGGCTACCGCCGAAGACCAGTTGGCTGCCTTGCAGGCCCAGTCACCCGTTGACCCGCGCCTGGAGCAGTACCAGCGGCAGCTGGCCGAAGCGTACCTGCAGCGTAGCCAGATCGTCCTGCAGAAGGGCGACGTCAACGCTGCAGCCACCGCCTTGGCACGTGCCCGCGCGCTGATGCCCCAGGCCCCGGCGGTCACCGGTGGCGATGCCGTTAGCCAGGCCCGCAAGGCCGAGCTGGAAAAGGCCGAGGCTGCGCTGAAGGCGGCCGAGGCCAAGCCCCAGGCGCGCGTGATCGACCCGACTGCACCGAGCACCGTGATTGCGCTGAAGACCACGGACATTGCCGCCATGCGCCGCCAGCTCGATGAGATTGCTGCCGATGTGGTGAGTTATCAGTGCGACGTGGTGTTCCAAGTGCCGCGCACCGAGGATGCGCCTTGGTTGAAGACGCTGCTGGAAAAGCGGGTGCACAAGATTGACAGCGGGTTCAAGCTAAACCAAAAGCACGAAATTCAGCGCAAGCTGCCAGCCCAGGTGGTACTGGTCCCGCATCAGCGCTGAAAAGCTTCGCGGGGCAAGCCCGCTCCCACAATGCCACCACTGCCCTCAGGAACTGTGGTGCACTTGTAGGAGCTGGCTTGCCGGCGATGGGCTGCAAAGCAGCCCCCCTTAGGCCGGCACCGCCTCAGCAGCCGCCTCCCGCTCCCAAACCCGATGCCCCTCTACCGCTTTCACAAAGGCATCCACGGTTTTCTGATCATCCCCCAGCAGCAAGCCCTTGTCCTCCTTGAGCCCCAAGCTGCCCAGCAATGCCTTGCCTTCCTTGGCCAACGCGATCGCCTTCAGGTGCTTGTAGCCTTCCAGCAAGAAGTGCTTGGCCAGCCCACTGGCGCCCAACGCCTCCAGCGACGCCTTGCCAGCCGGTACCAGAATGCCGTCGAACATGATCGAAGGCATGCCCTCCATCGACGCATCCACCGGCAGTGGCTTGCCTTGGGCGGTGTTAACCGGCGCCGAACTTGGCCCCAGCACCAGAATGCGCGCACTGTGCGCCTCCAGCGCCTTGACCAACTGATCGACACTCGCCCCATCCACCCCATCGGCCACCAGTACGGCAATCTTGCGGCCTTTGATACCAACACTGCCTGGGTGATTCATCTGGCTCAAGGCCGGTGATTGCGCCAACTTGCTGCCTTTGACCTGCACCGTGCCAGCCTTGGGCGCAGGCAAGCCGAGGTTGGCTGCCACCGCTGCTGCCAGCTTCAGGTCGATGTTGGCCAGAATCTCGTTCACCTCACGCACGCGGATGTGCTCGCGCTCCACCTTGCCCAGCTCGAAGCTGTAGGCCTTGATGATGTGCTGCTGCTCATTGGGGCTCATGCTGTGGAAGAACAATCGCGCCTGCGAGAAGTGATCGCCGAACGACTCGCTGCGCTGGCGAATCTTGACCGCGTCGATGCGTTCCTGATAGCTCTCAAAGCCGCCATCCTGGGCCGCGGCAGGGGTTTCTTTCGGCCAGCCGCCGTCAATCGAGTTGGGTTCGTAGGACGCACGACCCTTGTGGATAGTCTGCCGGTGCAGCGCGTCACGCTGGTTGTTATGGTTCGGCGCGACCGGGCGGTTGATCGGGATCTCATGGAAGTTCGGCCCACCCAGCCGGCTCAGTTGCGTGTCGGTATAGGAGAACAACCGGCCTTGCAGCAGGGGGTCATTGGAAAAGTCGATGCCCGGCACGATATGCCCCGGGCAGAACGCGACCTGCTCCACTTCGGCAAAGAAATTGTCGGGGTTACGGTTGAGCACCATCTTGCCCAACGGTGTAACCGGCACCAGTTCTTCGGGGATGATCTTGGTGGGGTCGAGCAGGTCGAACTCGAATTTGTGCTCATCGGCTTCCGGCACGATCTGTACGCCCAGCTCCCACTCAGGGTAGTCGCCGGTCTCGATGGCCTCACTCAGGTCGCGGCGGTGGAAGTCGGTGTCCTTGCCCGCAAGCTTTTGCGCTTCGTCCCACAGCACGGAGTGCACGCCTTGGCGCGGCTTCCAGTGGAACTTGACGAAGCTGGCCACGCCTTCGGCATTGATCAGGCGGAAGGTATGGATACCAAAGCCCTCCATCATCCGCAGGCTGCGCGGAATGGCGCGGTCAGACATGGCCCACATGACCATGTGCGCCGACTCGGGCACCAGTGAAACGAAGTCCCAGAATGTGTCGTGGGCCGAGCCACCTGTAGGGATTTCATTGTGCGGTTCGGGTTTGACCGCGTGCACGAAGTCGGGGAACTTGATCGCATCCTGGATGAAGAACACCGGCATGTTGTTGCCAACCAGGTCGAAATTGCCTTCATCGGTATAGAACTTGACGGCAAAACCACGCACATCGCGCACCGTGTCACCCGACCCACGCGGGCCCTGCACGGTGGAAAAGCGTACGAACACCGGGGTGATCTTCTCAGGGTCCTGCAGGAAACCGGCCTTGGTCAGCTCGGCGTGGTTGCCGTAGCTCTGGAAGTAACCATGGGCGCCGGTGCCTCGGGCATGGACGATGCGTTCAGGGATGCGCTCATGATCGAAGTGGGTGATCTTCTCGCGCATGATGAAGTCTTCGAGCAGCGAAGGCCCACGTGGCCCGGCCTTTAGGGTGTTCTGGTTGTCGGCGATCTTCACGCCTTGATTGGTGCGCAGGGCCTGGCCTGTGGCATCGCTGCGCACGCCTTCAAGGCTCTGCAGCTTGGTATTGGTATTGGCATGATCAGGGCTGTTGACCCCGGCGGCCTGGCTTTCTTTGGGTGCATCAACTTTCTTGCTGGGCATGGTCGGCTTTCCTCATCAGTCATCAGGCATTGCCCGTGAGGGCTTGTTCTATTAGTGACTGGAGCGCGATTGGCTACGTTCAATAAGCTTTACCGGTTGTCGCGTTATGCCCGCCGGGTTGGTGCATTACGAAATAAATGCTAAGAACAGCTATGGGAAAAGGCTAAAATGCGCCACCCCAGCTAACCGCTGCCCCAAATTCCATGCGCCCCACAAGGTTCGCTACGTGATCGAGTTCCAACATGTGCACAAGACCTACCGCGTCGCCGGTAGGGAAATCCCCGCCCTCAACCCGACCAGCCTGACCATCGAAGATGGCCAGGTGTTCGGCCTGATCGGCCACTCCGGCGCTGGCAAAAGCACCCTGCTGCGCCTGATCAACCGCCTCGAAGAGCCTTCGGGCGGCAAGATCATCGTCGATGGCGAGGACGTCACCGCGTTCAACGCCAACCAGCTGCGCGGCTTCCGGCAGCAGGTCGGGATGATTTTCCAACACTTCAACCTGCTGGCCTCCAAGACCGTGGCCGACAACGTGGCCCTGCCATTGACCCTGGCCGGCGAGCTGTCGCGCAGCGAAATCGACAAGCGCGTCACCGAGCTGCTGGCCCGCGTCGGCTTGCAAGACCACGCCAAGAAGTACCCCGCGCAGTTGTCGGGCGGCCAGAAGCAGCGCGTCGGCATCGCCCGCGCCCTGTCTACCAACCCTAAGATCCTGCTGTGCGACGAAGCCACCAGCGCGCTTGACCCGCAGACCACTGCATCGGTGCTGCAACTGCTGGCCGAGATCAACCGTGAGCTGAAGCTGACCATCGTCCTGATCACCCACGAAATGGACGTGATCCGCCGTGTCTGCGACCGCGTGGCCGTGATGGACGCTGGGCAGATCGTCGAACAAGGGCCGGTGGCCGATGTGTTCTTGCACCCGCAGCACGCGACTACCAAGCGTTTCGTCCAGGAGGACGAGCAGGTCGATGAAGGCGAGCAGCGTGATGACTTCGCCCACGTACCCGGCCGCATCGTACGCCTGACCTTCCAGGGCGAGGCCACCTACGCACCGCTGCTGGGCACCGTCGCCCGCGAGACGGGCGTTGACTACAGCATCCTGGCCGGGCGTATCGACCGCATCAAGGATGTCCCCTATGGGCAGCTGACCCTGGCCGTCACCGGCGGCGACATGGAAGCGGCGTTCGACCGCTTCAAGGCAGCTGACGTACATATGGAGGTACTGCGTTGATGGACGCCCTGAATTTCTTTGCCAACGTCGACTGGGCCGAAATCTGGCTGGCCACCATCGACACCATGATCATGCTGTTCGGCTCGCTGTTCTTCACCGTGCTGCTGGGCCTGCCGTTGGGCGTGCTGCTGTTTCTTTGCGGCCCGCGCCAGATGTTCGAGCAAAAAGGCGTGTACGCGCTGCTGTCGCTGGTCGTCAACATCCTGCGTTCGCTGCCGTTCATCATTTTGCTGATCGTGATGATTCCGATCACCGTGCTGATCACCGGCACCTCGCTGGGCGTCGCCGGCGCCATTCCGCCACTGGTGGTCGGGGCCACGCCGTTCTTCGCACGCCTGGTCGAAACCGCCCTGCGTGAAGTGGACCGCGGCATCATCGAAGCCACCCAGTCGATGGGCGCCACAACGCGCCAGATCATCACCAGCGCGCTGCTGCCCGAAGCCCGTCCCGGCATCTTCGCGGCCATCACCGTGACCGCCATTACCTTGGTGTCGTACACCGCCATGGCCGGTGTGGTCGGCGCGGGCGGCCTGGGCGACCTGGCCATCCGCTTTGGCTACCAGCGCTTCCAGACCGATGTCATGGTCGTGACCGTGGTGCTGTTGCTGGTGCTGGTTCAAGTCCTGCAGAGCGTGGGCGACAAACTGGTCGTGCATTTTTCCCGTAAGTAACCCCAATGGGGTCGGCCTGGCCGACCCGTTCGGGGGCCGTCGCGGCCCTCACAAGGAGTGATCAATGAAGAAGCTGCTTGCTGTTGCTGCCGCTGTCGCGGCCTTCTCGGCCCACGCCGATACCCTGACCGTCGCCGCCACCCCGGTGCCGCACGCCGAGATCCTCAACTTCGTCAAACCGCAGCTGGCGAAAGAAGGCGTGGAGCTGAAGGTCAAGGAGTTCACCGACTACATCCAGCCAAACGTGCAGGTGGCCGAAAAGCGCCTGGACGCCAACTTCTTCCAGCACCAGCCGTACCTGGATGAGTTCAACAAGGCCAAGGGCACCGACCTGGTCAGCGTGACCGGCGTGCACATCGAGCCCCTGGGCGTTTACTCGACCAAGGTCAAGAAGCTCGACGAGCTGCCCTCCGGCGCTACCGTGGTCATCCCCAACGACGCCACCAACGGCGGCCGCGCGCTGCTGCTGCTAGACAAGGCCGGCGTGATCAAGCTCAAGGACAACAAGAACATCCTGTCGACCGTTAAGGATGTTGCACAAAACCCGAAAAACGTGAAGTTCCGTGAGCTGGAAGCGGCCACCATCCCGCGCGTGCTGACCCAGGTCGATGCGGCCCTGATCAACACCAACTATGCGCTGGAAGCCAAGCTGAACCCAGAGAAAGACGCGCTGGCCATCGAAGGCAGCGACTCGCCATACGTGAACATCCTGGTTGCCCGCCCGGACAACAAAGACTCCGAAGACATGAAGAAACTGGCGGCCGCGCTGCACTCGCCAGAGGTGAAGCAGTTCATCAACGAGAAGTACAAGGGCGCTGTCGTACCGGCGTTCTGAGCCTCTAGATCAGGCTGGATTCTTCGCGGGGCAAGCCCGCTCCCACAGGTACATCGCTAGCCTCAGGCTTTGGGATGATGCCGTGGGAGCGGGCTTGCCCCGCGAAGCTTTTAAAGCCTGTTTAGTCCCGCTTGACCAGCCCCGGCAACTGCGCCACCAGCTTCTGGTTGTTGAACGGCGCACGAATGAACCCGCGCTGACGCCCATCCGGCCCAACGATCGCCAGGTTGCCGCTGTGATCCACGGTATACCCCGGCTTACTGGTATCGGCCGGAATGAACGGAATGCTCAAGGCATTCGCCAGCTTCTGGGTGTCTTCGATCGACCCCGCCACCCCCACAAAATCTTTGTCGAAGTAGCCCAGGTACTGCTTGAGCTGGTTCGGCGTGTCGCGGTTCGGGTCCACGCTCACCAGCACCACCTGCAACCGGTCCACGGCTTCCTTGGGCAATTCGCTCTTCACCTGGCGCAACTGGGCCAGGGTGGTGGGGCAGATGTCTGGGCAATAGGTGTAGCCGAAGAACAGCAACGACCATTTCCCCTTGAGGTCATCCAGTTGCACGGGCTGGCCATCCTGGTTGGTCATGGTCACGTCCGCCACCGTACGGCTCTGCGGCAAGAGGATGATGCCGGCGTCGATCAGCTCGGTGGGGTTCGGCTGATCGCGGCCATTGAGCACCTTGTTGACGGTCAGGCCCAGGATCAACGCGACCAGGGCGACGAGGATGAAGACGGTTTTCTGGGTTCGGGTCATAGGTTCAACAACAGGTAGTGGTCAATGAGCAACGCGATGAACAGCGCGAACAAGTAGCCGATAGAGTACTTGAAGGTGCCAATCGCTGCGTGCGGCCGGCTGCCACGGTACAACACCCAGGCCCACTGCAGGAAGCGCAGGCCCAAGGCGAGGGCACAGGCAAGGTACAACGGGCCGCTCATGTGGATGGCATAGGGCAGCAGGCTCACCGCCAGCAAAATCAGGGTGTAGAGCAGGATATGCAACGTGGTGTAGCGCTCGCCATGGGTCACCGGCAGCATCGGGATATCGGCCTTGGCGTACTCCGCTTTGCGGTGGATGGCCAAGGCCCAGAAGTGCGGTGGGGTCCAGGCGAAGATAATCAGCACCAGCAACAGTGGCTCGGCACTGACATGGCCGCTGACCGCCACCCAGCCAAGCAGTGGCGGCGCCGCGCCGGCCAGGCCACCAATCACGATGTTCTGCGGCGTGGCACGCTTCAAGAAGCCGGTGTAAAGCACCGCATAGCCCAGCAACGACGCCAGGGTCAGCCAGGCGGTCAGGCTGTTGGTGAACACCAGCAACAGCGCCATGCCCAGCACCGCCAGTGCCAACGCAAAGGCCAGCGCCGGTAGCGGCGCGACCCGGCCTGTGGCCAACGGCCGTTTGTGGGTACGCGCCATCAAGGCGTCGATGCGCCGGTCTACCACGTGGTTGACCACCGCCGCGGCGCCCGCACACAGGCCAATGCCCAGGTTGCCGAACAGCAGCACGCTCCAGGCAACGCCTGCGCGGCTGGCGAGGAACATGCCTGCCAGGGAGGTGATCAACATCAGCACCACCACCTTGGGCTTGGTCAGCTCCAGATAATCGCGCCAACCTGCCCGTCGTACGCTTAGAAGCGTCGCCACGAATCGTTCCTCATAGGGTGGGAGATATCCACGCCCACCACCGGCGTCAGGCGCCAGCCATGGCCGACGCGCACTTTGTCGACCACGCGGATGCGGTAATTGACCAGCACCATGCTCATCAACAGCATGGCCCCGCCTGCGTTGTGGGCCACTGCCACGCCAAGCGGCAGGTGGAACAGCACGTTGCTAATGCCCAGGCCGACCTGCACGGCCAAGGCCAGCAACACCAGCCGGGCCAGGCCAGAAAGGCCGCAGCGGTAAAGCTTGAAGCTCAGCATCAGCAGCACGGCACTGACCAGCAAGGCACCCAGCCGGTGGCTGATGTGGATGGCCGTGCGCGCATCGCTGTCCAGCTGCCCGCCCAAGTAGTTGGGGCCGACGTGCTGGGTCAGGTGAAAACCGTTGCTGAAGTCCGCTGCCGGCCACCATTGGCCGTGGCAGGTCGGCAAGTCGATACAGGCGACCGCCGCATAATTGGCGCTGACCCAGCCCCCCAGGGCGATCTGGCCGATCACCACCAACAGCGCCAGGGCCGCGATCCGGCGCAGGCTCAACGGCAGTTTTGGCAATGGCGCAAAGGCCCGGGATAGACGCAGAGACAGCAGAAACAGCAGGCTCAAGGTGGTGAACCCACCCAGCAGGTGCGCGGTGACCACTTGTGGCCACAGCTTGAGGGTTACTGTCCACATGCCAAACGCCGCCTGGGCCAACACCACCCCCAGCAACAGCACCGGCAAGCGGTAGGGCTGGCCATCACGTGCATGCCGGCGCACGGCCTGCAACGCCAGCCAGGCAATCACCAGCGCCAGGGTGCCGGCGAAGTAGCGATGGACCATCTCGGCCCAGCCCTTGGCGGCTTCCACCGGGTGCTCGGGGAAGTGCATTTCGGCATGGGCCAGCTGGGCGTCGGTCTTCGGCACACTGATAAAGCCATAGCAGCCGGGCCAATCGGGGCAGCCCAGGCCTGCATGGGTCAGGCGGGTATAGGCGCCCAGCAGCACGACCAGCAGTGCCAGCAGGGTGGCGAACACAGCAAGGCGGAATCCGGGTCTGGCCATGACAGGCTCCTAGCCGATGTTGGACAACTTGAGCAGGTGACGCAGGTCGTCCAGCACGTGCTTGCCATTGACCTTGGCGTCGTAACGCAACACCAGGTTGCCGTGCGGGTCGACGATCCACAGTTGCGGGCCAAGCTCACCGACCTTGTTCAGGTAGCGCTGGGCATCCAGCGGGTAGCGTTGCAACTGCGGGTACTCACGGCCGAGCAGCGCCTGGTAGTCAGCGCTCAACGGCTGCGCGGCAGCCAGCGCATGGCTGGCACGGCCGGCATCACGGCCCAGGCCAACTTGTATCTGCCGGGCCAGGTACACCAGGCGCTGGCAATCTTCGGCGCAGGCCTCGGGCGTGCTGACCAAGACTTGCCAGCGCGCGTCCTGGCCATCGATGCCGATATCGCTGCGGCTCTCGCCGTTGCCGATCATCGCGCCGTGGTAGCTGCGGCCGTCTGGCACCCAGAACTTGAGCTTGTACATGCTGGTGGCCAGGATCATCGGGCCGAGCACTACCAGCAGAATCAGAATCAGCTGCAAACGCCCGCGGGTTCTGGGCTTGCTGCGTTCAGGCACGTCCAGTGGACGGGTGGCGGCGGCCATGGTGGTTCTCCTTTTTGTTGTTGTGCCAGCCAAAGTAGAGGTAAAGCAGCACCAGCGCGGTGGCCAATGCAAACCACTGCACCGCATAGCCCAGGTGCTTTTCCGGCCCCAGTGCGACGACCGGCCAACCCAGGCGATAGCTGGCCGGCCCGGGCTCCAGGCGCAGCTCATGGGCGTAGCCTTCGCGGCCCAATTGCTGCCACAGCTGGGCGGCATCGATGGCCGTCAGCAAGTGCGGCCATTGGCCGCCGGCGGGGTCCGGGTGCAGCTGGAAGGTGCTGCCCGGCGCTACATACACCGACGCGTCCAGCGCCAGCGGCTGCGCCGGGGTGGCGAAGTGCACCGGCACGCGGCGGTCCGGCCACGGCAACCAGCCGCGGTTGACCAGCAACCACAGCCCACTGACCTGGTCATGGAAGGGCTGCAACAGCTCGACGCCGGCCTCGCCGTCGCGCATTCGGTTATCCAGCAGCAGGCTGTGTTCACCATCGAAACGGCCGTACAGGTGCACACGGCGGTAGGCGGCATCGTCGCGTTGCTGCAACTGGGCAGTGGAGAGCGGCGTGTCGAGGCTGCGCTCGGCATAGGTCGCCAGCAGCGCGCGCTTTTCGTCGGCGCGGCCCAATTGCCAGCAGCCAAGCGCGATCAACCCCGGTAGCAGCGCAAGCACCACCAGGGTCGGGACCCAACCTGGGCGAAACGGCCTCACAGGCGCCTCGCTATACTTATCCACATCACCGCATCCCCCCGGAGAAGCGCCATGCTCAAGGCCGCGATTGTCCTGATGCTGTTGGCCACGGTTGCCAGCCTGTTCAGTGGCCTGGTGTTCCTGGTCAAGGACGACGAAAACTCGACCCGCTTGCTGAAGGCACTGACCGTGCGCGTGACCCTGGCGGCCCTGACCATCGGCCTGGTGGCCTACGGCTTCATCAGTGGCCAGCTGGTGTCACACGCCCCCTTCTGAACCTGTATCGCCTTGACTGGCCTGCACATGTGTCAAAGCACATACACAAAGATGAACAGCCCCACCCACACCACATCGACGAAGTGCCAGTACCAGCTGGCCGCCTCGAAGCCGAAGTGTTTGTCGGGGTTGAAGTGCCCGCGCAGGATGCGCACGAACATCACGATCAAGATGATCGTGCCCAGCGTCACGTGGGCGCCGTGGAAGCCGGTGAGCATGAAGAAGGTCGCGCCGTAGATCCCCGAGCCCAACGTCAGCCCCAGCTTGGTATAGGCCTCGTGGTACTCGTAGGCCTGCAGCGTGATGAAGCTGATGCCCAGCGCGATGGTCAGCGCCATCCACAGTTTCAGCGCACCCCGGTGGTCACGCCGCAAGGCATGGTGGGCAATGGTGATGGTCACACTGGAGCTCACCAGCAAAATGGTGTTGATCAACGGCAAGTGCCAAGGGTCGATGACTTCCTTGGGCGGCGGGAACAGTTTCGGGTCAGGCGTGTGCAGCAGCGGCCAGGCAAACTCGAAGCTGGGCCACAGCATGTGCGCAACGCCTTTGGCCCCTTCACCGCCCAGCCAAGGCCCGGCCAGTACGCGGACGTAGAACAGCGCGCCAAAAAAGGCCAGGAAGAACATCACCTCGGAAAAGATGAACCAGCTCATGCCCCAGCGGAACGAACGGTCCAGCTGCGGGCTGTACAGCCCGCCACGGCTTTCTTTCACCACCGCCCCGAACCAGCCGAACAGCATGTAGGCCAGGCACAGCGCGCCGACGAAGAAAATCAACGGCCCATGGGAGTCGGGGTGCCCGGCTTTCATGTCGTTGAACCAGGTGCCAAGGCCGAACACCGTGATGAACATGCCGACCGTCGCGATGATCGGCCACTTGCTCTGCGCCGGAACGTAGTAGTGCTCATGACTTGCCATTGCTGTTCTCCTTCCCTTAACGGGCGCCCTGAACGTCCTGGGCCGCAACATGCGCGACCGGCGGGTGGCGAGCGGTGATGTCGAACAAGGTGTAAGCCAGTGTCAGGTGCTTCACGCTGGCCGGCAGATCGCGGTCGACGATGAAGCGCACCGGCATCTCGATGCGTTCGCCGGGCTGCAGCACCTGCTGGGTAAAGCAGAAGCACTCGGTCTTGTGGAAGTACGCCGCGGCCTCGGCCGGGGTGATGCTGGGTATCGCCTGGGCGCTCATCGGCCGGTCGGTCGGGTTGCGCGCGACGAAGATCATCTGGTTGACCGCACCTGGGTTCACGTCGATCTGGTCGGCCGTGGAGTAGAAATCCCAGACCATGTCGCTGGCGTTGGTCGACATGAACTGCACCCGTACCGAGCGCGACGGGTCGCTGACCTGGCTGCCTTCGTACTGGCCGCCGGTCTTGCCATTGATGCCAAAGGCCTTGCACATCACGTCGTAGATCGGCACCAGGGCGAAACCGAAGGCGAACATCACCACCGTCAGCATCAGCAGGCGCATGACCAGGCGTTTGAGCGACAGGCCGTTCATGGCTATTTCACGTCCGGTGGCGTCTGGAAGGTGTGGTAAGGCGCAGGCGAGGGGATCGACCACTCCAGGCCCTCGGCACCGTCCCAGGGTTTGGCCAGCGCCGGGGCGCCGCCGCGGATGCACTTGATGACGATGAACAGGAAGAAGATCTGCGTGGCACCGAACATGAACGCGCCGATCGAGGAGACCATGTTGAAGTCGGCGAACTGCAGGTTGTAGTCCGGAATACGCCGCGGCATGCCCGCCAAGCCCACGAAGTGCATGGGGAAGAAGGCCATGTTCATGCCGACGAACGACAGCCAGAAGTGCAGCTTGCCGAGGGTTTCGTCATACATGTGGCCGGTCCATTTCGGCAGCCAGTAGTAGGCCGAGGCGAAGATGCCGAAGATCGCCCCAGGCACCAGCACGTAGTGGAAGTGCGCGACCACGAAGTACGTGTCGTGGTACTGGAAGTCGGCAGGCGCGATGGCCAGCATCAACCCGGAGAACCCGCCGATGGTGAACAGGATGACGAAGGCGATGGCGAACAGCATCGGCGTCTCGAAGGTCAGCGACCCTTCCCACATGGTGCTGACCCAGTTGAACACCTTCACCCCGGTCGGCACGGCAATGAGCATGGTGGCGTACATGAAGAACAGCTCGCCCACCACCGGGATGCCGACCACGAACATGTGGTGCGCCCAGACGATGAACGACAGGAAGGCGATCGCCCCCGTGGCATAGACCATCGAGGTGTAGCCGAACAGCGGCTTGCGCGAGAACGCCGGGATGATCGAGCTGACCGCGCCGAACGCCGGCAGGATCATGATGTACACCTCGGGGTGGCCGAAGAACCAGAACACGTGCTGGAACAGCACCGGGTCACCGCCACCCGCGGCGCTGAAGAAGCTGGTGCCGAAGTGGATGTCCATCAGCATCATGGTCACCACACCAGCCAGCACCGGCATCACGGCAATCAGCAGGAACGCGGTGATCAGCCAGGTCCAGACGAACAGCGGCATTTTCATCAAGGTCATGCCGGGGGCGCGCAGGTTGAGGATGGTGGCAATGACGTTGATTGCGCCCATGATCGAGCTGATGCCCATCAGGTGGATGGCAAAGATGAAGAAGGTCACGCTGGCCGGGGCATAGGTGGTCGACAGTGGCGCGTAGAAGGTCCAGCCGAAGTTCGGCCCGCCGCCGGGGCTGAACAAGGTCGAAACCAGCAGCAGGAAGGCCGCAGGCAACAGCCAGAAGCTGAAGTTGTTCATCCGCGGCAGGGCCATGTCCGGCGCGCCAATCATCAGCGGGATCATCCAGTTGGCCAGGCCGACGAAGGCTGGCATCACCGCACCGAACACCATGATCAGCCCGTGCATGGTGGTCATCTGGTTGAAGAACGCTGGCTCAACGATCTGCAGCCCCGGCTGGAACAGCTCGGCGCGGATCACCATGGCGAACGAGCCACCGAGCAGGAACATCATGAAGGCGAACCACAGGTACATCGTGCCGATGTCCTTGTGGTTGGTGGTCAGCACCCAGCGCATCAGGCCCTTGGCCGGGCCGTGGGCATGCTCATGGCCGTGGGCGTGGTCGTCGATCACTGCACTCATGTCCTGTCTCCTGCAATCCATTGATTGCCGCGAGTAACCCGGTTCATTGCGCTTCTGCCTGCTTGAGCGCCAGCACATCCTTCGGCGTGACCATGTCGCCCTTGTTGTTGCCCCAGGCGTTGCGCTCGTAAGTGACCACGGCGGCAATGTCGACTTCCGAGAGCTGCTTGCCGAACGCGGCCATGGCCGTGCCGGGCTTGCCGTGGAAGACGATGCTCAGGTGGCCTTCCTTCGGCCCGGTGGCAATCTTCGAGCCCTTGAGGGCCGGGAACATCGGCGGCAGGCCCTGGCCTTCGGCCTGGTGACAGGCCACGCAGGTGGTGTGGTAGACCTTGTCGCCGCGCTCGACCAGCTCTTCGAGGGTCCACTCCTTGCTGGTCAGCTCCTTGAGTTTGGCCGCCTCGGCCTTGCGTTCGCCAAGCCAAGTGTCGTAATCGGCCTTGGACTTGACCTCGACCACCACCGGCATGAAGCCGTGGTCCTTGCCGCACAGTTCGGTGCACTGGCCGCGGTAGATGCCGGGCTTCTCGATGCGCGTCCAGGCCTCGTTGACGAAGCCTGGGATGGCATCACGCTTGACCGCGAACGCCGGCACCCACCAGGAATGGATCACGTCGGCCGCAGTTACCAGAAAGCGCACTTTCGCACCCACCGGCAGCACCAGCGGCTGGTCGACTTCGAGCAGGTAGTGCTCGTCCTTGGGGGCCTTGTTGTGAATCTGATCGGCGGGGGTGGCCAGGTTGCTGAAGAACTCCACGTCCTGGCCCAAGTACTTGTAGTGCCACTTCCACTGGTAGCCGGTGACCTGGATGTCGATGTCCGACTCACTGGCGTCGTAGATGTCGATCAGGGTCTTGGTCGCGGGGATGGCCATGGCCACCAGGATCAGGAACGGCACCACGGTCCACATGATTTCGACCCAGGTGTGCTCGTGAAAATGCGCTGCCTGTTGGCCTGTGGAACGGCGGTGGACGACCATGGACCAGAACATCGCGCCGAACACCACGATGCCGATGATCACGCAGATCCAGAAGATGGTCATGTGCAGGTCGAAGACGGCGTTGGAGACTTCCGTCGCCCCCGGGTGCATGTTGACGGTCCAGGCGGCGTTGGCCTGTCCGAAAACCGTCCACAACAGGAGGCCCATCCAGACATGTGGATGTCGCATCATTGCGGGTTCCCCTTCTAATTCTTGTAGTCCCGAAGGCGTGGCCTGCGGCAAGAGGGAACGGCGGTCAAGACTGCCTGGCTTCGACGACCGAGCCCCTGCAAAAGCAGACGGGCCTCATCAACGAATCACGTTCAACGGGAGTATAGACAGCGACCAATGGCACGCAATGCAGCCTGTGAAATGAACTTCACGAAATTGCCCAATGCCCTGAAAACCGCGCGCTTGATAGGATATGGCGCAATAGTGGCATACCGATATGCCAGAGCAAGCACACGTTTGCGCGGTTTATAACAAATACGTCTTAGGTATTCTGTATACCGAGCTAATTTAGTGTCTTCCGTTTGACACGTAATGTCCCTGGAGTTGTCATGAACATCGCTGCTGTACGCGAGCAGATTAGCCAAGCCCATCAACACGAACTTGAAACCGGCCAACTGAAAGAACGTCTAGAGCTACAACTGCCGCACTTGCACCCCTCGATCCAGCTACCTGAGCAGGACGCCCAGGGTAGTTTGGCGCGTTTCGTCAGCGCCTACATCGACCAGGTTCCAGAGCTGCTGGAGGCTGCCCACGAGGTAGCCCGCGAAGCGGGGATCGAGTCGCAGATCAAACCGGTACTGAAAATTGCCGAAGCGTATTTCCAGCAGCCGCCCACGGTAATGCAAGGGCATGTCGGGCTGGATTGCCTGCTGGACGAGGCCTACCTGGCGCATCGCCTGGTGGAGGAGGTCAACGACCTGTACATCCGCCACTTCAAGCAGCCGTTGATTCCGTTCGACACCACGATGGCCAACCTGATTGCCCATCAGCTGATCGGCGAGACCTTCGCCAACCAGCTCGATGAAGTGGTACATCATTCGGTCGACGAGATGCTCAATGACGAGAGCTTTGCGGTGGAATCGGTGGAGGCTTATCGCGAGAAACTGAGCAGCCCGGAAACCGGCAACGCCTGGAAGCGTTGGCCGTGCCTGTCGCGTCAGCTGGGTGTGGAGCTGGGCCAGCCTGCCTGATACTCCTGTCCCGGCCTCTTCGCGGGGCAAGCCCGCTCCCACAAAGTGGATTGCATACCCACGGTGGGAGCGGGCTTGCCCCGCGAAGAGGCCGGCTCAGGCAACACAACAACTAAATACTAAGCCCCAACCCCCGCCGTCGTCCGCAGCCGCCCCTCGATGCGCCGCTTCAAGCGCCGCTGCTCGATCAACAAGCGCGACCCATTGGCTGCATTGCTCCGGCCCCAGTCCTCAAGCAGTTCCAGGCACGAGTGGTCGATATAGCTGAGGTTACCCAACGGCACATGCAAGGTGGTCCCCGCCGGCACCGTGTCCAGCACCTGGGTCAACGCCGGCACCTTGAGGAAGGTCGCAGCACCACTCAGGCGCAGTTCCATGTGCCCAGGCTTGCCCAGGCTCACCAGGTTGATTTTCAACCGCGCCGCCTTGAAGGCCAGCTTGAGCAAGGTCAAGGCAAAGCCCAGCAGTACGCCGGTCAGCAGGTCGGTGAAAATGATCGCCAAGGCCGTCGCCGCATAGGTGAACATCGGCATGCGGCCATACCGGCCCAACCCACGAAACGCCTTGAAGTCCACCAGCTTGATGCCGGTAAACACCAGCACACCCGCCAAGCTCGCCACCGGGATCTGCTGCAGCACACTGCTCAACACCACGACAAACGCCAACAGCCACAAGCCATGGAAAATCGCCGAGGCTCGGGTCTGTGCGCCGGCCTGGACATTCGCCGAGCTGCGCACGATCACCCCGGTCATCGGCAGGGCGCCGAGCACACCGCACAGCATGTTGCCGATGCCTTGGGCGGACAGTTCGCGGTCGAAGTCCGAGCGCTGGCCGCTGTGCATACGGTCCACCGCGGCAGCCGACAACAGGGTCTCGGCACTGGCAATGAACGCCAGGGCGAATGCCGCCACCAGCAAGGTCGGGTCGGCCAGGTTCATCAGGTCATCCAGGCGGATCCAGTCGATGGCCTCGGAAAGGTCTGCCGGCACCTGCACCCGGTTCACCGGCAGCGCCAGCCACAGGCTGATAGCGGTCATCGCTGCTACGCCCAGCAAGGCACCGGGCACGAACCGCAGCTGTTGCGGCCGCAAGCGCTCCCAGCCCCACATGATGGCGATGGTACCCAGCCCAAGTGCACCGGCTTGCCAGCCGGCCCCCGCGCTTTCCAATGGCAGGGCTGCGGCCAGGGTTGCCGGAAACGCCAGCAGGTTCTGCATGCCCGAAGGCTGCGGCGCCGTGTCGAACATCACATGCACCTGCGACAGCACGATCAGCACACCAATACCCGCCAGCATGCCGTACACCACGGCCGGTGCCGTGACGCGGAACCAGCAGCCCAGGCGCAAGCGCCCCGCCAGCAATTGCAACAGCCCGGTCAGCAGCAGGATCGGCCCGAGCATGGCCACGCCGTGCTGGCGCACCAACTCGAACACCAGCACCGCCAAGCCGGCGGCAGGGCCACTGACCTGCAGCGGCGAGCCCGCCAGGAAGCCCACCACGACGCCACCGATAATGCCGGTGATCAGGCCCTTGGCAGGCGGCATCCCCGAGGCGATGGCGATGCCCATGCACAAGGGCAGGGCGACCAGAAATACCACCACCGACGCCAACAACTCTCGCGGCAAGGCCGCTTTCAACTGTGTCATGTTCACCGTGTTTCTCCATTTGTCTGTTGCACGGCCATTCCTCTGGCCGTGAGCACGTTGGCCCCTGAAAGACGCGCAGGCGCGGGCCGCCAGCGAGCATGCCGGCAAGGCAATCAGGGAATTCAAGGCAGCCGAAGGCCGCGCCACACCCCTACAGGGTGCAGCCGGCTATCAAGGTTCTAGCGGTGGAAGGGTCGCTTAGTAGCGGCCTCTCGGGGTAGCGCAGGGGATCGGCTCGCCCGCAGCCAGGGGCAGGAAGCTGTCGCTGGCAGCGTCATAGGCTTCGATCTTGCTGGTCTCGATGTCGTAGACCCAACCATGGATATACAACTCACCCGCCGCCAGGCGCGAGGCGACCGAGGGGTGAGTGCGCAGGTGATGCAGCTGGGCGATGACGTTTTCTTTGGTCAGCACCTGCATGGTCTCGTGCTCGCTGCCGCAGGAGCAGTTGTTCTCGACCACGGTGCGTGCCACTTCGGCATGGCGCAGCCAGGCGGAAACCGTCGGCATCTTGGTCAGCGATTGCGGGTTGAGTACCGCACGCATCGCGCCGCAGTCCGAGTGGCCGCAGACGATGATGTGGTGTACACCCAGTGCCAGTACCGCGTATTCGATGGCGCTGGAGACGCCGCCGTTCATCTGACCATACGGGGGCACCACGTTGCCGACGTTACGGGTCACGAACAGGTCGCCTGGCGAGCTTTGGGTAATCAGCTCGGGGACGATGCGCGAGTCGGCACAGGTGATGAACATGGCGCGTGGCGTTTGCGCGGTGGCGAGCTTCTTGAACAGCTCTTGCTGCTCGGGGAAGACGTCATGGTGAAAGCGCAGAAAGCCGTCGACGATGTGCTTCAGGGCGGCATCGGCGCTCTCGGCGGGTACATCCGGAACGACCTTGGATGGGTCCTTGACGGGCATGATTCATCCTCTTGACGGTGTGAAGGTAAGTCCATTTTACCGGTGAAAGATTCAGGCTATGCAGGGATTTAGATGACGCGCACAGGCCACAGATCACAGTCTTCGTTGACTGATTGCCTACGCTAGCGGGGAAAACTTAACTGAAACTTAATTCGGAGGCTCTAGAACAGGCGTTCCAGATAGGTAAGGCGGGATTTGAATAATAGCAAAAAAACATCAATTGCCTAGTACCATTACTGTAATTATTCACTTGGATTAGTGGTACTAGGGTTACCTGTAGGAGCAGCCTTGTGCTGCGAAGAGGCCAGTAGCCTGCAATGGATGTTTGGTGCGGCTACCGGCCTCTTCGCAGCGCAAGGCTGCTCCTACAACGGCTCGATCGAGCGGCTGGGTTACAACGGCGTTTTTCGCCAAACCAGCCAAGGCTCGACCACCTCGTCCAATTGCGCTTGCGGCACGGCCCCGAAATAACGGCCATCGAACGACAAGCGGCTGTAATCGGAGAGCATCAGCACCTCGTCGCTGCCCAAGCGGAAGTGCGCCAACGGTGGCTGCGGCATGGGGCGGCCACTGGGGTCTTGCTGCAACGGCTGGCTACGCACCTGCAACTGCCCGTTGACCCTGACCCCCTCGGCAGTGATCTGCACGTCGTCACCCGATACCGCGACCAGCCGCTTGAGCAGGTGCATGTATCCCCCAGGGCAGGTTCCCCCAGCCAGGTAGCCGCGCGCGTGCGCTAGCTGAAACACAGCCTCCTGCGGCGGGCAAAACATCACCAGGTCGCCTTTTTCCGGTGCCTTGTCGACCACCCAGTAAATGCCCGGCGGAAAACTGCTGGTGACGTTGAGCCGCGCGCCGCCCCACAGCACCAGCGGCACTGCGCAAAACGCCAGAATGGCCACGACAGCGGCCACGCTCAACGGCCGTTTCATGCCGGCAACTCGATGGTGCGGTCGCTTTCACGCGGTGCCGGCACCTTGGCGCGGGCCAAGAAGACCGGGTCCTGGAAGTACAGCGGTTGCTTGCCATAAAACGCCGGGTAGCCTGCGCAATACACCACCATGTCGCCGGCTTCCTGGATATTGCCCTGGCCATCCTTGCGTGGGCCTGGCATGCGCAGGGCCTCGTCGGTGGTCAGCAGCGGTCGCTGCACTTCCTGAAGGGTGCGCGACACCTGGCCCAGCAATGCGCTGGAACGTCGCCCGCTGGTGGTCACCTGCTCTTTGACGATGGTGGTCTGCCCGGTGAGCTTGGACAGGTGCTCCGCCGTTTCCACCCGGTTTGGCGGGTAGGCGTTCTGGATGTGGCAGTTGGAGGTGATGCTCTCGTTCTGCCCGTAGAACTCCTGCAACTGCGACAAATCTTGGATGATCAGGTAGCACTTGATGCCATAACCGGCCACGAAAGCCAGCGACTCCTGCATGATGTCCAGCTTGCCCAGGCTCGGGAACTCGTCGAGCATCATCAGCAGCCGGTGCTTGTAGTGCGCCTTGGGCCGGCCGTCCTCGAAGTCCATCTTGTCGGCCAGCAAGCGCACGATCATGTTCACCAGGATGCGCACCAAGGGGCGCAAGCGCGCCTTGTCGTTGGGCTGGGTGATGATGAACAGGCTGACCGGGTCGTCGTGGTTCATCAGGTCGCGGATCTTGAACTCTGAGCGGCTCACGTTGCGCGCCACGATCGGGTCACGGAACAGCGACAGGTACGATTTGGCGGTCGACAGCACCGAGCCGGCCTCTTCGGCAGGCCGGTCGAGCATGTCGCGTGCAGCCGACCCCACCAGCGGGTGGTTTTCGCCATCGAGGTGGCCGTAATGGGTCATTTCCGCCCACAGCTCGCTGATTGGCCGCGACGGGTCGGCGAGCATGGCGTCCAGCGCCGGCAGGCTGGCGACACCACCCTCGTCCTGCGAGCGGTAGCACAGGTGCAGGATGCAACCCACCAGCATCGCCTGCGAGGTCTTCTGCCAGTGGTCGTTGAGGCCCTTGCCGTCCGGGTCGACGATCAGCGTGGCCAAGTTCTGCACATCGCCCACTTCAAACTCAGTGCCCAGGCGGATTTCTTCCAGCGGGTTCCAGCCCACGCAGCCATTGGCGGTGGCCGGCTCGAAACGCAATACCCGGTTGCCGGCATGCTGCTGACGCCAGCCAGCGGTGAGCGCCCAGAGTTCGCCCTTGAGGTCGGTGATCACCGCGCTGTGCTTCCACGACAGCAACGTCGGAATCACCAGGCCAACGCCCTTGCCGCTGCGCGTCGGGGCGAAGGTGAGGATGTGCTCCGGGCCGTTGTGGCGCAGGTAATGCAGCTTGTTGCGCTTGTCCAGCCAGGCGCCTACGTACACGCCATCATCAGCCAACAGGCCGGCGCTCTCGATATCCTTGCGCTCGCCCCAACGCGCAGAGCCATGAAGGAACTGATTGGCCTTGGAGCTGTTGCTGCTGATCATGCGGATCACGACCATCGCCATCATGCCGACGCCGCTGACCAGAACCCCCAGGGACCCGGCGCGCAGCAGGGTGTCCTGGTACTGATCGGACCAGTTGGCGGCCCACACCAGAATCATCCATGGGGCGTAGACGCCATTCAGGTTGGCCCCCAACGCCGCATGGTTATTGAACAGGTAGGCGAAGTACTGGGTGGCAGTAGCCAGGCCGGCCAGCAGGCAGAAAATGGCCAGGATGGCCTGCCCCGTGTTGCCGCCACTGCGCTGGCCGCCGCGGATCTGCGGGCCCACAGCGTTGTTATGTTTCATGGGTTCGCTCCGTGAACGAAAGGATGGGATAGGGAAGGTGCTGGTTCATGGCGAGGTTGTGCGCGAACGCCCGATGTCCTGGGCCTGGGTACGCCGCTGCGCCTCAGAAAGCGTGCGCTCGGCCTGACGCTGCAAGCTCCATTGCTCGACCAGCTCTGGCTGCTCGGCGCGCAGTTGGCGCACCGCCAACTCCTCGATGCGTGGGGTGTACAGGCCCATGCCGTGGTGCAGCTCCTGCACCCGCTCCAGGCGGCCTTGCAACTGCTGCAGCCGCGCCTGGCAACGCTGGTTGCCCTGCTCCCAGGCGGCGCGGGTGGAGGGCAGGGCCAGCCAGCCCGGGCGCGAGGCCTGGTTCTGCTGCAATTGCGCCTGTTGGCGGTCCAGCATGGCCTCCAGGCGCTGCTCCAGGGCCCCGGCCTGCTCGGCCTTTTGCTCGACGCATTCGCCAAGGGCCTGGTTGTAGCGTGCTTGCACCGGGCTGGCGTCCAGCAGCGCGGTCTGCTCGGCGGCCAGCGCCTGAGCTTGCGCCTCCAATGCCTGCCCGGCATCGTCGAGCGGCGGCTTGGGCGGTTTAGGCTCGTTCATGGGCATCTGCTTCATATCAGGAAGAGGTATCCGGCCTTGGCCATTGGGATGCGAATCAGCCACAGCGCCAGCAGGTGCAGCGGGTAATAGGCGTAGAACAGCCAGCGCCAGCGCGGCAGGTCAGGCCTGACCCAGCGGGCGGCCAGCAGCACCGGCAACGCGGCCAGCGCCCAGGCATTGCCGTTGATCGGCGTTAACGCCGCAAGTGCAAGCACGGCCCCCACAGCAGCCAGCAGGTTCGGGCGCCGCACGTACCACCCCACACACAGCCCCAGCAGCACGGCCGGCCACCAGAATTCGACCCAGGCACCGCCCACGACCACCACCAGTAACGCCAGCCCCCAGAACAGCGGCCGCCCTTGCGCAGCACGGTCGCAGGCCTCGGTCGCCAGGGTAATCACCAGCAACGTGAAGAGGATGTTCAGCGGGTAGCCGCCGTACAGCAGCCCCCCGAGGGCAATGAACGGCGGCGTCGCCAACACCCCGAATAGAAACAGGCGCAGCGCAGTGCGCCGGTAAGCTCCATTTTCCACTGTTCCCGGCCGCGCCAGGTTGTACGCCAGCACGACCACGAACAGCGGCATCGCCAAGCGCCCTGCCTCGAACAGGTAAGGCAGGGTCTCGTTGAACAGGTACTTGTTCACGTGGTCGCCGGTCATCAGCAACAGCGCCAGCCACTTCAGCGCTTCCACCGTACCGTCGGCGAGTTGCAGGCGCGGCATCGAAATCACCGACGCATGGCCTGGGAAAGCCCGGTATCGAGCTCCAGCTTCGGCGCCACATCACGGGCCAGGTCGCCGATGCCTTTCTCGTGGACAATCGCCGTGCTCTTGCCTACCTGGAAGTTGCGGCTCGGGTCGACGTCACGGCGGTCATGAATGACGAACTGGTCGGTCTGGCCGACCTTCTGCAGGATGTGGTGCTCGTCCATGTCGACGACCATCCCGCTGACGGCCTTGCGCCCACTCTCCGAGGCTTCACCGATGCTGGCCGACGGGTTCAGGCCGCGGGCTTTGTCTTCCATGGCCTTGAACGAGTCGCTGCGCTGCTGGGCCTGCGGGTCTTGCTGCTGGCCCTGCTTGGCGCCCTCAGGGACTGGCACCGCTTGCAGGTTCAGGCTCTCGATATAACCAGCGCTGGGCCGTGAAGCCTTAAGCTCGCCAGACAGCGTAGCCACTTGCTGCTGTGAAGTGGCGGCCCTTTCCGACATGAGCTCGGCATACAGCCCTTTGCCCTCTTCTATCGCCTGCTCGCGCGTGTCAATGCCCAGGAAGCGTTTCGAAGCGGACAAGGCATCTTGCCCCAGCGATTTAAGACGATCACCGATCCCCTCAACGGCTCTGGAAACGCTGTTGCGGCTAAGCCGATCATCGTTCTCGAAGATTACCCCGCGGCCATTGGTCTCGTGATCGAAGGGGCGAGCCTGGCGGTCAAAGACGTTGATCATGCCGCGTTCCATCGGGAAGGGCATATTGTCCACTGTCTGGAACGAGCCATCCGCGTTGCGGCTGAACGCGTTCTCACCCTTCAACAGGCGCGAGTCGATGAGCGCTTGCTCAACTTTCTCCGGGCTTTTGATCAACGTGTTGTACTGCTCGATGCGCTGAACATCCTCCTGCTGCATCGGCTTCATTTCTATACCGGCCGACTGCAGGCGATCGTGCATCACCGCCAATGGCCCGGCTGCCAGCACATCGTCCTTGTAACCACCGCCGACCTGCGAATGCGCGCCGGCAAACTTCAACTCCTCGATGCGCGAGTTGTCGTCGTTACGCAGGGCACTGGTCAGGGGGAACGTGTCGCGGTACTCGTTCATCGCCACCAGGTGGGTGGTCGAATCGATGTTCTTGCTGATCTCCAGGTTCTTGCCCAGATGGGTATCGGTATTCGACAAACCGTCAGTGGCGACCGTGTCGAAGATACCCAGCTTGTTGACGTGCGCCTGGCCTGGGGGAATCAAGTATTCCCCGGTCGCTTTGCCCTGGTCATCGAGTTTGGGGACGCCACGTTCGATGAACTCGTTGGCCAAGGCGCGGGACTGCGATGCACCGCGGCTGAAGCCGACAATGTTGACGTCGATCTGCTGGTCCGGGTACTTGTTGTGAAAGGCCACGATGGAGTCGTAGGCCTGGTCGATACGCTCCTGGGCACCCCGGCCGGTTGCGCCTTCGAGCAGCGAACGCCCGCTGGTACTGGATTGGCTGCCAACACCATCGAAGTAGATCTTCTCCGATTGGCCGGAGCGCTCCTTGGCGTCGTACTGCTGCGGTTCATGCCCCGAATTGCGCGCCAGGTTGGTACCTTTGGCGGTGTCCAGGTCATACAGGCGGGCAACGTTGGTCTGCGTGCCTTCAGGTGTATTCAGGTCTTTATTGTTACCGGTGCCGTCGAAGTACACCGTAAAACGCATTGCATCGCTCATTTCATATCCCTATGGATCATCCCGCCGCCAGGACAGGACGAACGCTCCAAGACATTCTCGAACCCGTATCAGGCACCCGGTTTGTTTAGGGTCACGATCAGATCGTGGACACCATCACCGGCGCTTCGGGTGTAGCGTTCGAAGAATGCTTCGCCCAAGTTCAAGAGTGGGGACCCTCGCAGCGACTGCCCGGCAGCACGGATCGCCAAAGCACCAAAGCTTTCGCCCATGGCGGCAACACTCTTGGTGCGGTCAGCGGGATTGTCGTAAGGCTTCTGGTACCAGGTCGAAATCTGATACTCGACGTTCTGCGCCTCCAGTGCCTCATTGAGGTGTTTGGCCAGCGCGAAGAGCGACTCCTTGATCAGGGTGGGGTCAATTCCCTCAGCCTTCATCACCGCTTCTACAGGTAGGGCAGCAGCGCCAATCAAGTCCTCATGGGTATAACCCTTCATCGGCGGGAACACGCCTTCGGGGAGTTTCATGCCCGGGGTGTAGGGCTGGTACTGGCCTTGATTGTCTTGCATGGAAAGCTCCTTGGCTTGAAGTTCAGAAGAGGTGGCAGGCAGGAGCATGCAGGCTCCCAGCACGAGGGGTACGAGCGCGCCAAGGCGCAGCCGCGGCCAGAGGCGGCTGGGGCGGCGCGATGCCTTGTCGGTAACGGGGGTGCCCATACCGAGAGTGGGTAGGTTCAATCTTTCTCTCCTTGCATCCGCCTCGCGGCGGGTCCCTGTATCGTTTCGAGATGCGGCTACTGTGACCAGCGAATCCATCATTTGCTCCCCATCACCAGCCCACGTGGCACGTAGGCTGACGTGCCCACGGGTTGCGGCATGACCGGCTGCTGCACGACAGCCGCCTTCACCGCCTGCGCGGTGTCGACCACTGCCACGGACGCCTCGGCCGGTGCGCCGGAGAATACCGCGCTCTGCGCCACCTGCTGGGTGGCAAAGCGGGCATCCAGCCAATCGGCCCAGTAGACGGCGCGGCGCATGATCTGTTGGCGGTAGCGCGCATTGATGGCGGGGGTGCGCGAGTGGTAATTCGCCACCCGCGTCCACAAGTCGCCGCGGTCATTGCGCACGTGGCCACGGATGCGCCAAGCGGCCAGCTCATAGGAGTAGCAGCCGCCTTGCTCGACATCCTCAGGGGTGATGCCGTAGCGCGAGAGTTCGCGCAGGTAGGCGGTATTGAACTGCATGGGGCCGACGTCGTAGGTGCCATTGTGGTTGCGCACCCACTGGCCAGGCTTGCCACCTTCCTGGCCGGACACGGCCAGGACGATGTTCACCGGCAGCTCGTATTTGACCGCCGCCATGATCGAGCAGGCGATGGGTTCGCTCAAGGCCGGGGGCGGAACGTCAGCGACGAATGGCATCGTGGCGCGCCTCAGATGACCTTGCCGAACTTGTTATTGATCGACTTGGTCTTTCCCGAGTCGGCGGCCTCGCATTTGTCGAGGAAGGACTGGCGAGCGTCCGAGGTCTGGCTCAGTTTGATCTTGCCCTTCTTCTTTTTGACGATGCTGAAGTAGTCATTGACCGGGCCACTGCAGTTATCGACCACACCCGCCCCCTTGAGCTTGCCCCACATGCACAGCACAGTGGCGCAGGGGTCTTTGGCCTGGGCGGGCAGGGTGACGGCGAAACTGGCGGCTAGCACGGCGGCTGGAAGAACCTTTGCAATTTTCATGAGCACTCCTTGTTCAAGTCCTGTCCTGTTTGCTTTCGCTGAAGTTTTTCACTTCAGCATCGGGTTCGAAGTCACGGCTGGGCGATCGGGTGTCCAAGTTCGAACGGCTGCTGGAACCGGGATCGGAGATTTCATTGGCAATGCGCCCGGCAAGCGACTTGTCGATGCGGGACTGCGCAACCCGCCCCACGCCAGAGGCCAGGTTGGCGCCCATTTGCAGGGCTACGCGGCCTGCTGATGCCATCTTGCTGGATGCTGCGTTGCTGCCCCCCTCTGCAGTGCCACCCTTGCCACCGGTGGCACCCGTGCCACCCTGTGAACCCGAACTGCCCTCGGCAGATCCGCCGCCGCCGGCTGATGCCGCCTCTGCAGCGCCAGAGCCGGAGCCCCCTGCTGAAGATGACTCTGATGCCCCACCCGCGCCAGATGCGCCGGATGCCCCCTCGGACGAACCGCCACCGGAAGATGCACCGGATGATTCAGCACCTGACGATGATTCAGAGGATCCACCCCGAGAGGACGATTCGCCTCCCGCAGACGAGGCCGCCTGGGCAAGGCCTGATGAGGCCGAAGATGCCGAGGAGGCCAAGCCCATTACCGAGCCGAGCGGGCTGGCACCGCCATTGGAGCTGCCGCCGCCAGTGCTCCCTCCACTTGAGCTACTGGGTGACCCCAGCATCCCCGTCATACGCGACGCGATATCCCCACCGGCGGAGGCCGTCGACTGCGCGCCCTTGAAAGCGGAATGCAAGGCCTGCGCGGCGCCCATCAGGTTCGCCCCACCCGTCATCATCGCCGAGGCGCTCTTGCCCATCATCGACGCAGCGGTGGTTGCAGCCCCCACTACGGCGCCAGCACTGAAGTTGCCGATGCCGGTAGAAGCACTTCCGGCGCCGCCCACCAGGGCTGCAATCATCGGCGGTATCTTGTTCACCAGTATCAACAGCAGCACCGAGGTCACCATCATGACCGCGAGTTCCTGCACGGCAACTTTGTCACTGATACGGGCGGCAAAGGTCTGGATAAAGCTCTTGCCAATCGCAACCAACAGCACCATGGCGAACAGTTGCGCGCCAAGCCCCAGTACTGCGCGGAAGTAGTTAAGCGCCATATCAGACGTCCAGCGTGAGCCGCCAAAGCCCAAGAAGAACACCCCCGCGTACAGCAGGAACCAGCTTGATGCCAACAGCACCAGCAGGTTGATAGACACGATGGCCAGCACCAGCAAAATACCAATGGCCATGAACTCCATCGTCAGCTGGCGGCCCATTTGGTGCCAGCTCAGTTTGCTGGTTGCCTTGACGGTCTTGTCATAAAGCTCGAACCCCAGGTCGACGATGGAGGACGGCTTCAGCTCGGTATTGCCGATGTGCCCCGCAGTGGCGCCGAGTTGGCTCATCGACTTGACGATGCTGTCGGCGATTTTCAGCCCGCCCATCGCGTTCTGCAGCAACCACCAATACAACCCAAACACCACCATGAAACGGATGAGTTCGGAAAAGAACTCGCCGATGTCGGCTTTTTTCATCAGCAACATGCCGAACGTCCAGACCATGGAGATGGACGCCAGGGCAAAGAACAGCCGCGTTGCAGCGCCTTGGATCGCTGGCAACCAGGTGCTGGTGGCGCTATGGAACCTCTCAAGCACCTCATCCATGACACCTGAGCTGCCTAACTGCCCTGTCGCCGCATGGGCAAGCGTCGGAGTTGCGAGGCAAACAGCAACCAGCAGTACACTCAGGAACAGTTCCCGACGCGTGCCAATCATGTGCGTAATCCCACCTTAGTATTTGCCTTCCGGGCTTTTCTCAAACTTCCACTCGGTCATTTCCTGCGCCGCGTTGAAGCTTCTGCACCCGTCGATGAATTCGTTTCGATTGGCCTCTTTAGAGAGGCTCGACAGGTTCTTTTCATAGGTGCCTTTGGCGCAGTTTTCGGCCGTTGGCTCAGGGACTTTTTCCTCGGAACAACCGGCCAGGTTGAACAGCACGCCCACGGCGATGGCGAGTTGCAGAATTTTGCTCTTCATGGTGCTTTCCTCAGTATTTGCCTTCAGGGCTTTTTTCGTATTCCCACGTCGTGACGCGTCTTGCCTGGGCCTCACCGCGGGCCTTTTCATCCAACTCAGCCGCCGCGCGGTTGGCAGTCGCAGACTGCTCAGCCAGCATCAGGCTGCGCAACTGCAGTAGTTGGTTGGTCTGTTGACTGGCCAACTGGTTGGCATATTGAATCGCCTTGACCTGACCATCTGCCGTGCTGGCCGCTTGCTGAAGGCGCTCCAGCTGCCTGGAATCGGCCTGCAAGTTCTCTTGTTGCTGCTTGATGCTTTTGAACAACGCATCGTTAGCCGTTTTTTGCGATTCGGAGGCCATTGCTTCATGCTCGGCGAGCTCCGCCTGGTCCTCCTCGGTGCAGGTGCCGAGGCCGAAGCAGGGTGAGCTTTTGTAGTAACTGGTGTCGCGGTACTTGCTCAGGTACGAATCAAGGCTCCCCGCCTGAGTCGTGTAGTAATTGATCATGCTCTGGGCTTCCATCAACTTGTTGATGGTCGAATTGGCCTGGTCCCAGATATAGGCAGCCGGTGCGGCCGTGTTCTTCAACATATTCTCGTACTGGTCGAGCTGCTTCTTGTACTGCAACGCCTGGGTCGTGTACTGCTCGATCTGTGTTTTGTATTCTTCGATCTGCTTGGCCGTCTGGGCAATGTTCTCGGCTACCCCCAGCTGGCTGATGCCCGCGTGTATCCCGTCCACAACAGGGATACCGGCATGCGCCTGCAGGGTGAACCCCAGACCGGCCAGCAGCGCAATGGTGGGTTTCAACAAGGCCGTGTGCTTCATGTTGCTCTCCTTGGCAAATGGTTCAGTAATCGAAGGACTGGTAAGGCTTCGAGAACGTCAGGTCCTTGGTCACCATCACGTTGAAGCGATAGCCCGGACGGATTTCGAGGGTTGGCGCGATGTTCAGGTTCTTCGAAATCATCTGCGCGGTCACCTCGCCCAACTGCTGGCCGAGCGCCTCGCTCATGGCGCTGCTGGCGGTCTCACGGTCACTGCTGTCACTGCTGGCACGGTCCTGGCTGAGGCTGATGCCGGCGACGATGCCGGACATCAACAAGGCCGAGCCGAAGATCCGTACATAGTGGTTGTTGACCTGATCGTTGAAGCCGGAATAGCCGGCGCTGTCGCTACCCGGCATCGAACCGATGTCCATCGCCTTGCCATCCGGGAAGATGATGCGCTGCCAGGCGACCAGTACCCGCGACTGGCCATAGGCCACGCTGCTGGAGTAGGAACCGACCAGGCGCGAGCCCTGTGGCAACAGCAAGTGCTTGCCGGTAGCGGTGTCGTACACAGCCTGCGCGACCTGAGCGATGATCTGCCCAGGCAACTCGGAGTTGATACCGGCAATCATCGTGGCAGGGATCACGTAGCCCGCGCGCAGCTCGTAAGGGCTACGGGGTGATTCCATGGTCACGTCCATCTTCCAGCGGTCGCTGTTCTCCGTGGTGCCGAACTGGTTGTAGTCCTTGCCAGCGTTGCTGGCGGCTTGCACCAGGAACGGCGAATCGCCCTGCGCACCGCCGCCACCGCCCCCGCCTGAGCTGATCGCCTTCAACTCGGCCATGCGCGCCTTGTAGGCTGCGGTCGGGTCACTGCGCGAGGCCTCTTGCATACGCTGGCGTGCGGCAGCGATGCGGGCCAAGGCGTCCTGCTGGCTGGACGGGGCGCCGGCAGCGCCGAGGCTTGAGCCAGCGCTGCGCGGGGCCTCTACCCGGACGGTACTCTGCGCCCGGACGGCCTCCTGGAACTGCTGCATCTTCATTTGGCGGATGCGTTCCAGTTCTTCACCGTTGACGCTCGGCGGCATCTCGCGCGGCGGCATAGGCGGGGCATCGAGGTTGCTCGGGCGTACCACCTGCAAGCTGGCGGGCTGCGGTGCGGGCGTGTCGTCCAGAGTCGGCATGGCCGGCGGCTCAACTTTACTGGGGATGATCCCATCTTGGTCCATGCCATTGATCTGCTGGGCAAACATGCTGCTGTTGCCGGCTTTTTCCGCTTTCTTTTCCTCAGGCTTGTCCTGCTCTTCGGCACGATCGGCCGCCACCAGCAGCATGATCAGCAGAAACACCATGGCGGCGGCGCCAATCAGATAAATCGGCCAGTTGTTGACCCGACGCACACCGCTGTTGCGATGCAGTTTGCCGGGCGATGCGTCCGGCGACATGACATCGTTCTTGCTACTCATCACACGTCACTCCTTGCGTACCCAGGCCCCGGCGGCCAGCACCTGGCCGTTCTGCACCGCGTAAACACGGCTCAAGGACTCACGCCCGACCAGCAGGGTGACCCGATAGAGGTCGCTGTCCTTGGGCGCATCGACGATGTAGTTGACCTGCAGCGGCGCAACCGTACGCGCCGTTGCGGGTACCGGCTGAGCCTTAGGGTCAAATTCCTGTACCGAGAAACCGGAGGCGCGCAATGCGCTGACCAGGGATACGCCGTAGCCGTCAGTGGTTTCCTGGGCGATACGCAAGCGCGTGCGGGCCGGCGCGTGCACGACTGCCAGTTGGCGCGCGGTGGCGCTCGCCAGCTGCTGATTGATCGCCGGCGTGGTTCGGTCGGCAAAGTTGCCGTAGGGCCCGTGAGCACAACCCGCCAGCCACAGGCAAACGAAGGGTGCGGTCCATGCGCGCATCGTTATTTACCCCTCTGGATGGTGACGCGGTCCTGCGACTTGCCGACGCCAGCAATCAGGATGGCCTTGTCGAATACGGTGTCGACGATGTAGCGGTCGCCCTGAACCCGGTAGTTGACCATCACGGTCTCATCATCCTTGAACCAGCCACCGTCCTTGCGCACGACCACCAGGGCCGGCGCTTCGGTCTGGCCCATGGTGCGTGGCATCTGGATGATGGTCTTGCTGCCGTCGTTGTACACACGCACCGGCTTCCAGGAGGTTTCACCGCTGACGCTGTAGTCGAAGTTCAGGTTGCCCAGGTATTCGCCGGTCTCCGGGATGGTCGCCTTGCGGCGCTCGGTGGTTTCGCGGTTCTTGATCAGGTTCCACTTCGCCAGCGCTTCTTCCGGGTAGGTGAAGGCGACTTGCGGCATGTATTCGGTACGGTGCGAACGCAGCTTGAAGTGGTAGGTGCGGCGGTTGGTGGTGACCACCAACGAGGTCTCCAGGCCCACATCCATCGGTTTGATGATCAGGTGCTGGACTTCGCTCTCGCCCACGCCGGTAATCGCCGGCTCGACTGTCCAGCGCGCGGTGTCGCCGAGGTTGATCGAGTTGACCTGCTCACCCGCCTGCAAGGCGATGTCGCAGACCTGCAGCACGGCGCAGACGATGCTCGGCTGCTGGGCGCCGAAAATGAAACGTGCGGTGCCGTCACCGCCATCCACTGGCTTGATGCCGGTGGCACTGGCTTGCTGCCAGCGCTGGGAAATCGCCAGTGCGGCCTTCTCCTGCGCGGTCAGGGTCGGGTTGGCATCGGAAAAGTACAGATCGGCGGCGCTGGTGCCCGGCGCAGCCTGCGCGAACGCGGGCAAAGCCGCCGCCAGCATGGCGCAAAGGTAACGGTTCATGGTCGATCCTTCAGAGTTGCTTGGACCAAGAGAAGTCACGGACGTAGGTCCCGATCGGGTTCATCCGTACTTGCTCCTCGCTGGTCTGGGTAGTGGGTTCGGCGGTGTAGGTGGTGACCAGGGCGCGCCAGGTGGCCTTGCCCTTGAGCATGCCCTGGCGGTCACGGGTGACTTCTTCCCAATCCACCTGCCAGGTCTCCGGGGTCTGCTGCATGACCGAACGGATATCGACACTGACGGTTTCTTCGGCGGCACGTACGAACGGGCTGGCCTCCTTGCTGCCGTTGAGCCACTCGTTCATTTTCTGGGTCGCCGGGTCATTCGGCCCAAGCAGGGCGTATAGCCGGAAAATGGACTTGCGCAGCAGTGCGACGTCGGGGGTGACCGTGCGCGCATCGGCGATAAAGGACGCTATCTGCGACTTGATGACCCGCAGGTCGACCGGCACCGCGACCTGCGCAGGCGCTACAGCCATTGGCTGGCCAAGCTTGTCGACCTCCACCACGTAGGGCACGAACTTCGACTGGCTGCCGATGTGAATGATGCCGCCGACACCGGCGAGGGCGACCATCATCGAGAGGATACCCACCACCTGCCAGGACTGGCGGGAGGTCACCAAACTGCCGACATGGTCATTCCAGGTGCGGCGGGCCGTCAGGTACGGATTGTCGAGGACGGCGCCCTGGGGCGTCTCTGCTTTGGCGGTAGCATTGGCGGGACGCTTGAAAATGAGTCCCTTGATGCTGTCTGCGAGGTTCATGCGGCGACTCCATAATCATTCAGTCTCAGGCCCCTGGCAGCCAGCCATTCCGCCACCCAGGCATTGCCATATTTGGCTTCCAGGCGCTTGATGGCAGCCACGGACTCTTTGTCGGAAGAGCCGACGAAAGCCAGGGCCAGTGGGCCCAGCGCCAGGTCGTAAAGGCGTCGGCCGTTTTCCGACACGTAGTAGTACTGGCGCTTGGGAATAGCGGTGGCCAAAATCTCGATCTGCCGGGCGTTGAGGCCCATGCGGCGATAAAGGGCAGCGGTGTCCTCGTCGCGGGCATAGACATTGGGCAGGAAGATCTTGGTAGCGGTGGACTCGACGATGACGTCGAGAATCCCCGAGTTCGCCGCGTCCGACAGGCTCTGGGTGGCCATCAGCACCAGGCAGTTGGCCTTACGCAGTACCTTGAGCCACTCACGGATCTTCTCGCGGAAGACCGGGTGGCCGAGCATCAGCCAGGCTTCGTCGAGGATGATCACCGCCGGCTGGCCTTTGAGCGCGCATTCGATGCGGCGGAACAGATACAGCAGTACCGGCAGGGCGTACTTGTCGCCCAGGTTCATCAGCTCTTCGATCTCGAACACGGTGAAGTCGGAGAGCGACAGGCCATCTTCCTCGGCATCGAGCAAGTGCCCCATGGTGCCGTCGACCGTGTACTGGCGCAGGGTCTCGCGCACGGCTTCGTCCTGCACGATGATGCAGAACTCAGACAGGGTGCGGGAGCCGTCGCGGAACATGGTCATCACCGCGTGGCCGATTTCGTTGCGCTGCGCTGCAGTGGTTTCAAGGCCATTGAGCGCCAGCACGGTATCCAGCCACTCCATCGCCCAGGCGCGATCACCTTTGGTTTCGAGGAACTGCAACGGGCAGAAGGCCAACTGTTCGTCGTCTGCCGCCACGGTGAAGTGGCGCCCGGAGCGGCCATTGCTTTCGGCGCGAATACCGGCCGCCAGCGGGTACATCGACATGCCCTTGTCGAAGGCGAAGATCGACATGCCCCGATAGCGGCGCAGTTGTGCGGCGATCAGCGCCAGGTGGGTCGACTTGCCCGCACCGGTCGGGCCGAACATGAAGGTATGCCCCAGATCGCGTACATGCAGATTCAGGCGGAATGGCGTGGCACCACTGGTCACGCAATGCATCAAGGCTGGCGACAGCGGCGGGTAGAGCGGGCAGGGCGCATCGGCGCTGCCGGTCCAGATGCTGCTGGTGGGCAGCAGGTCGGCCAGGTTCAAGGTGTTGATCAGCGGGCGACGCACGTTCTCTACGCCGTGGCCCGGCAGGCTGCCCAGGTAGGCGTCGAGGGTGTTGATGGTCTCGATGCGGGCGGCGAAGCCCAGGCGCTCGATGGCCTTCTCGACACTACGTGCGGACTCTTCGACACGCACACGGTCTTCGCCCATCAGTACCACCACGCTGGTGTAGTAACCCTGCGCAACCAGGCCGCTGTTGACCTCGGCGATGGCATCGGCCGCGTCCTGCACCATGGCCAGGGCATCCTGGTCGATGTTGCTGTTGTTGGTGTTGAATACCTGGTCGAAGAAGCCACGGACTTTCTGCTTCCACTTCTTGCGGTACTTTTCCAGGTGCTGCACCGCTTCATGGGTATCCATGAAAATAAAGCGGCTGGACCACCGGTACTCGCAGGGCAACTCGGCCAGCGCCGAGAGAATGCCGGGTGCCGACTCCAGCGGGAACCCTTCGATGGCCACCACCTGAATGAAGTTGCGGCCGATCTTCGGCACCACGCCGCCCCAGAGCTCCTTGCCACCGATGACAGCATCCAGGTACATCGGGTTGCTCGGCAGCAAGACGGGCTGGCTCACGCCGGTGACACAGAACTGCACCCAGCTGAGCAAGTCGTCATGGGTGATGTGCGCGCCTTCCTCGGTGATTTGACGGTTACCCTTCAGGCGGGTCAGCTTAAGCACTGCGGCCAGGCTGCCCTCGACGCTCAAGCAGTCGCGCTTGAATTGCTCGATCAAGTTGCGCGTGCGCAGCTTGGCGTCCGGTGGCGCGGTGTCGTCGTCGAACATCAGTTCGACGAACTTCTGCTGGGCCAGCATCGGCGGGAAATAGGTGAGGCTCAGTACGAAGTAGCCTTCGTACATGGTCCCCAACGACTCGAAGTAGGCGCGGCGCTCTTCGTCCATGGCTTCGGTCAGGCTGTCAGCGAAGTGTGAGACGCCTTGGGCGGAGTAGTTCGCCGCCGGGCGGCGAACCGCATCCACGTGGATCATCCAACCGTTGCCCAAGCCAGCCAAGGCTTGGTTGATCCGCAGCGAAACCAGTTCACGCTGGGCGTCGGTGCTGCTGGCGTTGTCGTCACCCCGGTAAAGCCAGGCGGCCATAAAGGCGCCGTTCTTGCCCACGATCACCCCGTCGTCGACCATCGCCGCGTGGTTCAGCAGGTCGGACAACCCGGCCTCTGTCGAACGGTGCTTCTTCAGCTTGAGCTCCGCATCCACCTGCAGCAGACGCTGGATCAGCAGCAGCACCAGCAGAGCACCGAGGGCTGCGATGGCGTACGCAATACCTTCGATCATTTGTATTGACTTCCCTGACTTGGAGGATTGTCCCTGAACGGTGTGCTACGCGCCGGGTAGTAAGGCTTGTAGCGGCGGTGACGAAGGTAGACGTGGCGCATTTTGGAGTCGGACTTGGCCATTACGCGGAAGACGAACAGCGAGCCGAACCAGAGCACCAGGCCCACAACGGTTGCCCGTACTTCCTGGGCGCTGAAAATCAGCGCGAAGGCGAGCAACCCGGAGAACATCACCAGCTCGCGATCCCCGCCCATGAACAGGTTGTCCCGGTTGCCGGCCCGCCGGATGGGAATCGTGCGCAGTGCCATACTTCAGACCTGACCCTGTACCAGGCTGTGCTGAGGCAGCAGCTGTGCCAGCTCGGCGCTGGAGGTGAAGAAGCTCTGCATGATGTTGTTGGCACCCACGATCAGCGCCATTACCAGCACGAGGAAGATCAGGCTACGGAAGAAACCGTTGAGGTCGCCGCCGAAGATGAGCACACCACCAGCTACCACGATGCCAATGATCGACAGGGCAAACGCTACCGGGCCGGTCACCGATTTACGCAGGTTTTCCAGCCAGCTTTCATAGGGCAAACCGCCGCCGGTGCCAGCCGCAAAGGCATTCTCCGGCGCAACCATCACCGCCAGCAGCAGGAAGCTGAAGGCCAGGTAGCCAAACGTTTGGGCATTGAAACGGAACAGCGAAGTGTTGGCGTGCATGTGCAGTGTTTTCCTTAAAGATTGCGCATGATGTAGCGGCCGTTGTCGTACCCGGAAACCTCGAGGATTTCCTGAATGCGGCGGCCTTCTGGGGTTCTGGCGATGGAGATGACGACGTGAACCGCTTCGCCAATTAGCGGTTCGATTTCGGCCGGGGCCGATTTATTGCGGGAAACCAGGGATTTGAGGCGGGTCAGCCCCTCGCTGGCGCTGTTGGCGTGCAACGTCGCCGCGCCGCCAGGGTGGCCGGTGTTCCAGGCATCGATCAGGTCGAGCGCTTCTTCACCGCGCACCTCGCCCACCAGGATGCGATCCGGGCGCATGCGCAGGGAGGTCTTGAGCAAGTGGGTCATGCTCACATCGACGGTGGTGTGGTACTGCACGAAGTTCTTGGCCGCGCACTGGATCTCGCCGGTGTCTTCGATGATGAAGACCCGCTCGCTGGGGAACTCCACGACCATTTCGTTGATGACGGCGTTGACCAGGGTGGTCTTGCCGGTACCTGTACCGCCGATGACCAGGATGTTGCGGTGATCGCGGATGGCGCGCTTGATGGCGTCGCACTGGATCGGAGTCATGATCCCCGATTCGACATATTGGTCCAGGGTGTAGATGGCCACCGCCTTCTTACGGATGGCAAAGGTGGCCGCACGCACCACGGGCGGCAGTTGGCCGGCGAAGCGAGAACCGTCCAGCGGCCACTCGCCCTCGAGCAACGGCTTGCTGCGGGTCACTTCCTTGCCGTGGAAGCCGGCCACGGTCTTGATGATGGACTCGGCCTGGGCCGGGCGCAGGTCGCCGATGTGCCTCATCGGCTTGCCCAACTGCTCCAGCCAGAGTTTGCCGTCGCCATTGCACATCAGCTCAACGGTCTGCGGATCGTTGAGTGCATCGATGATGAGGGGGCCGGCATCGCGCTCCAGTTTCTTTTTGGCGCGCTCTTTCAGGCTGGCAGTTTCTGCGATTTCCACACTTGATCGTCCATGAAAATAGATACCACCCCAAGGTCTTGGGGAGGGCACTCCAAATATTTTTCTCGTGCAGTTCTTTGAACTAATGGCGAAGTGGAATGTCACCGCCCGCGAACTAACCTGCAATTGCAGAATTTGTTCGTGTTATGCGAGCCACTTCACAAGGGCGCGCAGGTTACCCGGCAACAATTACTAACGAAAGAGTCGATCTCTTACAGCTTTGTAAGCTTTCTCTTACACGCTTGGGACTAACGTCCCATTGACTAGTCAGACAGGAATGGCTGCAGGCACCGTAAAATCTGGGCTTAACAGAACATCTATATTAATTTGATATTTAAGTGCCACTATCTTTGCCAGTATTAAATGGCTTGAAAAATTTGACAGAGTTCACACTTGCACGCGACGTATTCTTACGTAAACGCTGGCAGGGAAAGTTAATCCAGTATGAATATAGGCCCGGCAGGCACCGCAACTTCACCGGCTCCGCTGAAGTGCCACTGAGTAATGGCAATTAGATGCCACTTTGATATCTAGTGTGCCACTTCGGCGTTACTGTCGGGCATTCAGAACAATGTCAACTGGCCACCAGGCGGGCAGAATTTCGAGCAATCGAGCGCCTGTGCTTCGCGCCCTTCGAATGCCAGTTTGCGCATGGCTTTGGCGAACCGCTGCGCCAGCAGCTCGGCGAAAATGCCCTCGCCACGCATGCGTGCACCAAAGCGACTGTCATACAGTTCACCGCCGCGGCTCTGGCGAATCAGGCTCAACACATGGGCCGCACGCTGGGGGTAGTGGTCCTGCAACCACTGCTCGAACAGCGGTGCCACTTCCAGCGGCAAGCGCAACATCATGTAGGCAGCGCTTTGCGCACCGGCCTCCTTGGCGGCCTCCAGCAAGCGCTCCAGTTCACTGTCGTTGATCATCGGTATCATCGGCGAACACAAGACCCCCACCGGCACACCCGCCTCGCGCAACACCCGGATCGCCCGCAACCTCGCCTTGGGCGATGCCGCACGTGGCTCAAGCACCCGCTTGAGGTCGTCGTCCAGCGTCGTCAGGCTGATCATCACCCGCACCAGCCGCTGGCTGGCCATCTCGGACAACAGGTCGAGGTCACGCAGCACCAGTGACCCTTTGGTGACGATGGTCACCGGGTGGCGGAAGCGCAGCAGCACTTCAAGCAAGCGCCGGGTCAGCAGGTGGTCACGCTCGATGGGCTGGTAAGGGTCGGTGTTCGAGCCCAGGTTGATCGGCGCGCAAACGTAGCCCGGTTTGCTCAACTGCTGTTCGAGCACGTCGGCAGCATTGGTCTTGGCGATCAGCTTGGTCTCGAAATCCAGGCCTGGGGACAGGTCCCAATACGCGTGCGAGGGGCGGGCATAGCAGTAGATACAACCATGCTCGCAACCTCGATAGGGGTTGATGGACCGGTCGAAGGGCAGGTCGGGCGAGGTGTTGCGGCTGATGACGGTCTTGGCGGTTTCGACCCGCACCTCGGTGCCTTGGGTCAGCGGTACTTCCTGGTACCAGCCGTCATCCTCCGCAACCGAATGGTTCGGGGCAAAGCGATTGTGTGGGTTATGCGCCGTGCCACGGCCTTTTTGCGGTGCTGGAGGAATCATCATCCATCCCTATACTGTATCCATATACAGTATAGGTGGTATGCGGTTTATTCCAGCGCCTCTGGTCAGGTCAGGCCGTACCAACGTGCATAGGCGGCATGGCTGGGCAGGCGCCCGAGGAAGGCTTCGATGCCATCACGCAGCGGCTGCGAGGCACCGGGTTCGAACAGAGTCTCTTGCAGCGCGCGCCCCGTTTCACGGTCGAGCAAGCCGTGTGCTTCGAAACGCGTGAACAGGTCGAAGGCATGCACGTCTGCCCACAGGTAGGCGTAACAACCGGCATCGTCGCCTTTGACCAACCGATCGAAAGCCTGTGCGGGGCGCTCGAAATCCTCCAACGGCCAATATCCGCACCGCTCACGGGCTTCTGCGAGTCGTCTGGCGAGGGATGTGCCATCTCGCAGGGCGCTGTGCAGGTCGAGGTCAAACAGGGCCATGCTCAGGTCCAGGCCAATGGTCTCGATACCTTGCTGCTTGAACTGGCTCAAAAACGCCTCGGCCTGGGCCTTGCTCAACTCACTGCCATCTGCCCGAGGCGCTGCGATGCTAGTCAGGTAAGGCGCGTTCCACACCCAACGCTCAAACAGTCTACCGATCAGCGCAATGCCATCCGTGCCCAGTGGCGTCACCATGGACATGAAGTGGGTAGGGGTACGGACCAGCAACTGGTAAAGGGCGAGGCCAAACTCGTGGTACAGCTTGCGAAGCGACAGGTGATCCAACAGCGGCTCAGCGCCGGCCAGTGCTGCCGGGATATCGCTGTAAACCACTACCACTGCCGGCTGGAAAATACCCTCGGCATTCACCCGTCGAGTGCGCAGGGGGTCGGTAGCAACTGAAGCGCCGAACTTGCCCTCATGCTGCACAGCGTCCAGATAGAAATACCCCACCAACGCATGGTCCTGCCACACTTCGAATGCTTGCACGCTGCAATGCCAGGTCGGCAATTGCGTCAACCGCAGGTCGAGCGCGAACAGATGCTGTGCCAGGTCACTCAATGCCGCGACTACCGCGCTCAGGGGGAAGTGCTGGCTAAACGCTTCGCTAGGCAACCTCGCTTTCGGCTTGCTGTTCAGGTAACTGACATCCCACGGTCGAACAACTCCCATACCCTGCGCAGCAGCCTGCTGCTCCAGGTGCGAACGCCATTGCAGCATCGCCGGGCGCACCGCCTCTGCCAGACGCTGTAGAAAAACGCGAACCTGAATGACCGAGCCTGCGCTCTTTTCCAACAGGGTCAATTCTGAGTGATTAGCCAGGCCAAGCAGGCGCGCCCTTTCGTCCCGGAGTTCGACAAGCCGCAGCAGATGGGTAGCATTGTCCTGCGCAACGTCTTCGCTCACACCAATAGTATGGATTTCATGGTAAAGGTCTTTACGCAGCGAGCGATCATGCGCGTGCTGCAGCACCGCCTCGATGATGACCTTGTCATGATCAATCACCCAGCCCTGCACGCCAGCTTTATCGGCACGTGCCGCCAACTGGTCGCGCAGTGTTTGAGGAAGGCCGTCCAGTTCGGCCTCGCTCGTGATCAACAACCCTGGCCACGTGATGTTATCCGCAAACGACCGGCACGCTGCCGCGATCTGCGCCTCCAACTCAACCAGACGGGCCTTGTCGGTCGCGGCTAATGCAGCGCCTGCGGTAACGAACATGTCGAGGTGCCAACGCAAGGTTGCGCGCTTTGAAGCATCCAGGTTTACCCCATTGCCGCTGCTGGCCAGGCGTGCATACAACGCTTGCAACCTGCTGTCGCCAAATCGCTGAGCGTTACGTGCACTCACCTTGCTGTGACAGTCGAAAATCGCCTTGTCCCAGCCCTTCTTACCCATGAGCGGGTAAACGGCATAACACACAGCCCACAACTGGGCATCCAGCTCGTCCACCGCCAGTACCAGGTCATCCCAAGTTGGCCGTGCTTGCTGATGCTCGATAATGCGCGCGATACCTTGTTCATGCGCCAGAAGCACTTGCTCGACAGCCTCGAGGATGTGCTCCCGTGTTATCAACGGGTAGTCGACGGGGATGTTGCCGCCTTGAAGGAGTGGATTGTCCATGAATACTCGCCTTACTGACTGGGTTGAGTGGGCGAGTATTCATGGCGGTCGGGCCGGCAGTGGCCTAACTATTCACCACTCCATTAGCTGCGCAAGCCTGGTTGACGCGGTTATCTGACCAGCCCGTACCACCGCAGGTAGGCGGCATGGCTGGGCAGGCGTCCGAGGAAGGCTTCGATGCCATCACGCAGGGGCTGCGAGGCACCGGGTTCGAACAGTGTCTCTTGCAGCGCGCGCCCCGTTTCGCGGTCGAGCAAACCGCGCGCTTCGAAGCGCGTGAACAGGTCGAAGGCATGCACGTCTGCCCACAGGTAGGCGTAAAAGCCGGCATCGTAGCCAGTGACCAAGTGATCGAAGGCATGCGCGGGGTGTTCGAAATCCGCCAAAGGCCAGTAGCCGCAAAGGCCGCGGGCTTGCTGCAGGCGCTGCTCAAGCGTTCTGCCGTCATGGGGCGCGCCGTGCAGGTCGAGGTCGAACAGCGCCAGGCTCAGGTCGCGGCCGATTTCCTCGATGCCTTCTTGCTTGAACTGGCTCAGGTATGCCTCAGCCTGGGCCTCGCTCAGCGCACTGCCATCTTCACGCTGCGCCGCGATACCCGCCAGGTAACGCGCATCCCACACCCAGCGCTCCAGCAGCTTGCCGAACAGCTCCACGCCGTCATTGCCCAGCTCGGTCACATTGGACATGACGTGGTTGGTGGTGCGCACCAGCAAGTGGTGCAGGGCATGGCCGAACTCGTGGTACAGCTTGCGCAGCGACAGGTGATCGAGCAACGGCTCGGCGCCCGCCAGTGCGGCGGGGATATCGCTGTTCACCACCACCACCGCAGGCTGGTAGATGCCCTCGGCATCAATGCGCCGGTTACGCACATAGGTGGTGAACACGGCGTCGGGCTGTTTGCCAGTGTGTTGCACCGCGTCCAGGTAAAGCAGGCCTATGTGGGCGTGGTCCTGCCAGACCTCGAAGCTTTGCACGCTGTCGTCCCAGGCAGCCAGCTGCCTGGGACGCAGGTCGAGCGCAAACAATTGCCGGGCCAGGCCAGTCAAGGCCGTGACCACTGCACTCAACGGGAAGTAATCACGAAAGGCCTCATTGGCGCTGGCGTCGCCCGCTGTGGCCTGTAGATAGCTGATGTCCCAAGGCTGAACATGCCCCAGGTTTTGCGCCGTCGCCTGCTGTTGAAGCTTCGTGCGCCACTGCGCCATTGCCGGCTTCACTGCCGCTGCCAGGCCCTGGAGAAAATCGCCTACCTCGCTGAGCGACCCGGCGCTCTTGCTGCGCAGGCTCAGTTCGACGTGGTTGGCAGCACCCAACAGGCGGGCTTTTTCGTCCAGGCATTCTGCCAGTTGCTGCAGATGGGTGCCGTTATCCTGCGCCAGATCGGTACTGACGCCACGGGTATGAAACGCGCGGTAGAGCCGTTCACGCAAGGGGCGATGGGCCGCCTGGCGCAGCACGGCCTCGGTGGACGCGCTTTCGCAGGCGACCAGCCAGCCTTGCTCGCCGGCTTCCTCAGCGCGCACCGCCAGCTCCTCACGCAGCCTGGGTGGCAGGCCACGCAGTTCGTCTTCATCATCGACCAGCAGCCCTGGCCGGTCGAGGTTGCCTAAGAACGCTTGGTGCAGGTTGCCGATCTGCGTCTGTAACTCGACCAGGCGCGCCTTGTCGGCTTCGCCGAGCGCAACGCCACTGCTGGCGAACTTGTCCAGGTGCCAACTCAGGGTGGCGCGCTGCTGCGCAACCAAGTTCATGCCATGGGCACTGCTGGCCAAGCGTGCGTAGAGTGCCTGTAGGCGGGCGTTGATTAATTTTTGATCGAAGCGTGCGACCGCTCGGGCGTAGAAGCCCATAATCGCCTCGCCCCAGCTCGGCGCCTTACCCATCAGTGGCATGACGGCATAGAGCACCGCCAGCAATTGCGCATCCAGCTCATCGACTGCCAACACCAGGTCATCCCAAGTGGGCAGCGCCTGTTGCCGTTCGATGATGCGGGCGATGCCTTGTTCGTGCGCCTGCAGCACATGATCGAATGCCGCCTGCATGTTCTGCAAAGTGATCGCGGAATAATCGACGGGGGTCTTGCTGCCTTGCAGGAGAGGATTGTCCATGACGCATCGCCTTGCTCAGTGGGGGAGCGGGCGAGCATGCCTACCTGGCAGGGCGGTAGAGGCTTGATTATCTACCACCCGGCCAGGTAGGCCGGCCTTATTCGGCCGGTTTCTTCAGCTTCGGATTGGGGAAGAACTGCACGGTCTGCACCTTCGCCGGCGCCGGCTTGGGCGCCAGGTGGTTGACCCGCGTGCCGAGCTCCGAAGGCACCGACAGCCCTTGTTCATTCAGGGTATCGGTGAAGCCGCAGGCCACGCATTCGCGGTGCGGCACGCCATCTTCGTTCCACATCATCAGCTTGTCGGGCTCGCTGCACGCCGGGCAGACCGCCCCGGCGATAAAGCGCTTCTTGGTCTTGTTCACAACTACCTCACTCATGCCGCCGCGTCCTCGCTCAGCCCGCAGTGGCGCAGCAATGCATCAATGGAAGGCTCACGGCCACGGAAGTCGACGAACAGCACCATCGGCTCACGCGAACCACCCCGCGCCAAGATCGCCTCGCGGAAGGCACGGCCAGTCTCGGCATTCAGCACGCCTTCTTCCTCAAAGCGCGAGAACGCGTCGGCCGACAGCACCTCAGCCCACTTGTAGCTGTAGTAGCCCGCGGCATAACCGCCCGCGAAGATGTGCGCGAAGCTGTTGGGGAAACGGTTGTACGCCGGTGGGCGCATCACTGTCACCTCGTCGCGCACGCCTTCGAGCACGTCCAGCACGCTGCGGCCATCGCCGTGGGTGGCGTGCAGCTCGAAGTCGAACAACGAGAATTCCAGCTGGCGCACCATCATCATGCCCGACTGGAAGTTCTTCGCCGCCAGCATCTTGTCCAGCAGGTCTTGGGGCAGGGCAGCGCCCGTTTCGTAATGGCCGGAGATCAGCGCCAGGCCTTCCGGCTCCCAGCACCAGTTCTCCATGAACTGGCTCGGCAACTCGACCGCGTCCCAGGCCACGCCATTGATGCCAGACACACCGGCATGTTCGATACGGGTCAGCAGGTGGTGCAGACCGTGGCCGAACTCGTGGAACAGGGTGGTGACTTCATCGTGGGTCAACAGCGCAGGCTTGCCGGGCGCGGCAGGGGTGAAGTTGCACACCAGGTTGGCCACCGGGCTCTGCAGCGCGCCTTCAACGGTGCGGCGACGGTCACGGGCGCCGTCCATCCAGGCGCCACCGCGCTTGTTGGCGCGGGCATAGAGGTCGAAGAAGAAGCGACCGACGTGTTGGCCGTTTTCCTTGATTTCGAACAGGCGTACATCCGGGTGCCAGCTGTCGAAGCCTTTGAGCTCGGCAATTTCGATGCCGTACAGGCGCTGAACGATGCTGAACAGGCCCGACAGCACCTTGTCGATCGGGAAGTAGGCACGCAGGGTTTCCTGCGACACGCTGTAGCGTTGCTCGCGCAGCTTCTCGCCAAAGTAACCGGCATCCCAGCTGGACAGCTGCGGGCAGCCCTGCTCGGCAGCGTAAGCCTTGAGCTGCTCCAGGTCCTGGGCAGCGAACGGCTTGGAGCGTTTGGCCAGGTCACGCAGGAAGCTCAGCACCTGGTCGCTGGACTCGGCCATCTTGGTGGCCAGGCTCAGCTCGGCGTAGTTCGAGTAGCCCAGCAGCTTGGCCAGTTCCTGACGCAGGTCGAGGATTTCCTGCATCACCGGGCCATTGTCGAACTGGCCGGCATTAGGGCCTTGGTCCGAGGCGCGGGTGCAGTAGGCGGCATACAGCTCTTCGCGCAGGGCGCGGTCGCTGGCGTAGGTCATCACCGCGTAATAGCTGGGGAATTCCAGGGTGATCAGCCAGCCGTCGAGGTCTTTGGCCTGGGCCGCGGCCGCCATCTGCGCCTTGGCCGAATCGGTCAGGCCGTCCAGCACGGCTTCGTCGGTGACGTGCTTGGTCCAGGCTTGGGTGGCATCGAGCAGCTGGTTGGAGAACCGGCTGCCCAGCTCGCTGAGCTTGCTCTGCACTTCGGCATAGCGCTGCTGCTTGTCGGCCGGCAGGTCGATGCCCGACAGGCGGAAGTCGCGCAGGGCATGTTCAAGGATGGTCTTCTGCGCCACGTCGAAACTCGCCGCTTCCGGGCTGTTGACCACCGCCTGGTAGGCTTCGAACAGCGCACGGTTCTGGCCCAGTTCGGTAGAGTAGGCGCTCAGCGCTGGCAGGCAAGACTCGTAGGCCTCGCGCAATTCCTTGCTGTTGCACACGGCATTGAGGTGGCTGACTGGGCTCCAGGCAGCGCCCAGGCGGTCATTCAGTTCGTCCATGGCCAGCACCAGGCCAGCCCAGGTAGGGTTCTTGCCCTGCTTTTCGAGGATATCGGCAATGGCTTTGCGGTTGTCGGCCAGGATCTCTTCGATCGCCGGCAGCACGTGTTCGGCGCGGATCGCCGAGAAGGGCGGCAGATCGTAGGGCTGCAGAAGCGGGTTGGTCGCACTCACGGTTTGGATACCTTGGCAGAAGAAACACTAGACCATCTTAATTACAATCGACGCCGACCGCAGCAGGCAGCCTGCCTATCGGCACAGATGAGAGACCCTATCATGGCCATTCGAAGCTTCCAGCAACACACTCCAAAAGTTGCACCACGGGCCTTCGTCGACCGCTCGGCGGTGGTGTTGGGTGACGTGGAGATTGGCGAAGACAGCTCGGTCTGGCCATTGACTGTAGTACGCGGCGACATGCACCGCATCCGCATCGGCGCACGCACCAGCGTGCAGGACGGCAGCGTGCTGCACATCACCCATGCCGGCCCGTTCAACCCGGATGGCTTCCCGCTGATCATCGGCGATGAAGTGACCATCGGTCACAAGGTGATGCTGCATGGCTGTACCCTGGGCAACCGGATTCTGGTCGGCATGGGCAGCACCATCATGGACGGCGCCATCGTCGAGGACGAAGTGATCATCGGCGCCGGCAGCCTGGTACCGCCCGGCAAGCGCCTGGAGAGCGGCTTCCTGTATGTGGGCAGCCCGGTAAAACAGGCCCGGCCGCTGACCGACAAAGAACGCGCGTTCTTCCCGTACAGCGCCAGCAATTACGTCAAGCTCAAGGACCAGCACCTGGCCGAAGGCTACGACCAACCAGAATGACTTGAGTGGAATCGCTTACATGCACCAGCAGAACATCCTCTTCGACCTTGATGGCACCCTGACCGACCCGCGGTTGGGAATCACCCGCTCCATCCAGTACGCCTTGGCCAAACTGGGCATCGATGAACCCGACCTGGCCCGCCTCGAACACTTCATCGGCCCGCCCTTGCTGCAGGCGTTCATGCAGTTCTACGGCTTTGACGAAGCTAAAGCGTGGGAGGCGGTCAATTTTTATCGCGAGCGTTTCCGCGTCACTGGCCTGTACGAAAACCAGGTGTTCGAGGGCGTACCGGAGCTGCTCGAGGCCCTCAATGGCCAAGGGCGCACACTGTATGTGGCCACGTCCAAGCCTTGGGAATTCGCCCGCGAGATTGCTCGACACTTTGCGTTCGACCATCACTTCAAGGTGATTTATGGCAGTGAGCTGGACGGCACCCGTACCAACAAGGTCGAGTTGATTCGTCACTTGCTCGACGAGGAAGGGCTGGACCCGGCGCAAACGCTGATGATCGGCGATCGCAAGCACGACCTGATCGGGGCCCGCAGCAATGGGCTGCAGGCGGTGGCGGTGGGGTATGGGTTTGGTAGCGAAGAAGAGTTGACGGCCCAAGCGCCGGCGTTTCATTTCGCTACGTTGGCCGAGATGCATCGGGCCTTCATTAACGCCTGATAATGATTGGGGCTGCTTTGCAGCCCATTCGCAGGGCAAGCCCGCTCCCACAAGTTTTGCACTGCCATTCATAGCGATGCGGTACCCGTGGGAGCGGGCTTGCCCCGCGAATGGGCCGCACAGCGGCCCCAACATCTCATTGGGTAACCACAAACCGCGCCAACGCCGCCTTACGCGCTTCAACCGGCAACCGCCCAAGCGCCTCAACGCGCTCATAAAAACGCCCCCAATCCCCACCAACCTCACCAAACACCGCCGCAAACGCCGGCACCCATTGGTCATACAGCCCAAACGGCAGCAGCTTGGCATTGCTCATCGGCCCATACATCCAGGCGTCATATCGCGTGTCGCCCGCCCACTGGCTATCACGCACAGCTCGGTACTCGCGCCGCAACCGCTCGAACTCCGCCTGCTTCGCCACACGCTTGTGCGCGTCATCCAGCGGCCCGGCATACATCACCTGGAGCCGTTCACGGCTGGCCAGCACCAGCCGAATGAACTGGTCACGCTGCTGCGCCTGATCATCCTCGATCGCTGCAAGCCCACGCGCTGCGCGCCATTGCCGCGATCCCTCCTGCTCGACGAAGGTGGCAAACGATTCGTTGAACGCCGTGTCGTCCTGCACATAAAAGCGCTGATGGGCCAACTCATGGAAAATCAACGACGCCAACCGCTCATCCCCCCAGCCAACCATCGACGACAACAACGGGTCGTCGAACCAGCCCAGGGTCGAATACGCCTCGACGCCGCCCACATACACATCCATACCCGTCTGGCGCATCAACGCCGCCGCGCCCCGCGCCGCCCCCTGGCGGTAATAGCCGCGATAGGCCACGCAGCCGGCAATCGGGAAGCAATGCGTGACCGGCTGCAACGACAGTTCAGGCGTGGCGAATACATTCCATACCACGTAGGGGCGCCCCAGGTCGGCGTAAACCCGGTAGCTGCGGTTGTCCGGCAGTTTCAGCTGCTGGCTGGCGAATACACGGGCCTGTTCGGCATGCTGCAGCCGCGCACGTAACTGCGGGCTGCTGGCCGGGTCTGCTAGCACCTTTTCCACCGGCTGACGCGCGCGCAGTAGCTGCCATTGGCCTTCTGCTAACTGGCCGTAATAGCCGACGCTGCTGCAACCGTTCAGCAGAACGGCCGCCAACACGGGAACAAAACAGGTGAAAAGGCGGTCGAGTGGCCCAGGGCCTGAGCGCTGCAAAAGAAAAAGTCGAAGCATCTGGGACTGTCTGACTCGCTCATGGCCAATTCGCTCCAAGACTATCTCGCCAGGGGGGAGTTTCGCCATGCGTCCATTGTTTGCCGCCAGCACACTCATGCTGTTATCTGCGTGCTCCACCCTGCCGGACCCGGATCCGAACCAGGCCTGGGTCGACCTCACCCCCGTGGACGAGACGTCGCTGCACGCCGTGCAGGTGGACGAACGCGACTGGGCTGACACACGCTATTTCGAAGTCGCCCCCGGCAGCCACGAACTGACTGTGCGCTACCAGTTCCCGGTCACCCCGAGCAATATCGGCCCGGTCAACGAGCCGCTGTGGCGCGATTGCCAGCTCAACCTCACCTTCAAGGACTTCAGCGCCGGCCAGCGCTACCAGCTGCAGGCGGGCAGCATTGGCTTCCGCCCCTGGATCAAACTTTATGACCACCAGCAAAAACTGGTGGGCCAAGGCCTGCCAGCGGGCTGTCAGCGCACCTGAACCTCGCAAACGGCGCTATGCTTGTAACGTGTGAATCGCAAGTGGGAGTTTTGCCATGCGCCAGCCCATGATGCTGATCGCCCTCAGTGCACTGGGGGCTTGCGCCAGCCCCTTGCCGCCCGTCGACCCCAAGCAGGCCTGGGTCGAGCTTTCTACCATTACCCCCGGCAGGGTCCTCATGGCCGACCGCCTCGACGGTCAGCGGCTGGAAGATGGCCGTTACTTCCAGGTAACGCCTGGCAAGCACGAGCTGGTGGTGCGTTTCGATTATGAGATTTACGGCGGGGGCATCATGTCCCAGCCGAGGGACCGTACCTGTTATCTGACGGTGCGCTATGACAATTTCAAAGCCGGCGAACGCTATCGCCTGGAGGCCCGGGCGCCCGTGATGGAGCCGCAGGTGCTGCTGTACGACGCTAGCCGCAAGGTGCTGGTGAACGAACCCAGCAACGTGTTTTGCATTCCGTGACGTTGGGGCCGCTTTGCGCCCCTTTCGCGGCGCAAGGCCGCTCCCACAGTCAGTCATGTACCTGTAGGAGCGGCCTTGCGTCGCGAAGGGCCGCAAGGTGGCCCCAGCATTCAGACGCTACCGGTCGTTCTTCTGGTAGATGATCTTCTTGGTGCCACCTTCGCAGCTACCCACGACCATGTTCGGGTCCTTGACCTCGCTGTTGGGCACGATTTCCAGGGTGTAGGACGGTACGCCCTGGGCCTGGATCTTGGCCTCGATCTCGGCTTTCAATTCTTCGCACGGTTTCACTGCCGCCAGCGTAGAGGTGGCGAGCAGGGAGGCCAACACGGCGATTGCTACGCGGATCATGGAACGGCTCCTGAAAGGGCAGTCGTGCTGCCATTGCTGGTTAGACTACAGCAAACCGCCCTCGTTGCGCCGCCTAGCCCACCAGCGAGGCATCCAGGCTGATGGTGGCGTTGAGCACCTTCGACACCGGGCAACCGGCCTTGGCCTTGTTGGCGATTTCAAGGAACTGCGCCTCGCTCGCGCCCGGCACCTTGGCCTTCAGGATCAGGTGCACAGCAGTGATGGCAAAGCCGTCGGCCTGCTTGTCCAGCGTCACCTCGGCAATGGTATCGATGCGGTCCGCAGTCAGCCCAGCTTCGCCCAGCATCATCGACAGCGCCATCGAGAAGCAACCGGCATGGGCAGCGCCGATCAGCTCTTCCGGGTTGGTGCCGGGCGAGCCTTCGAAACGGGTATTGAAGCCATACGGGTTCTGCTTGAGCGCGCCGCTTTCAGTGGAAAGCAAGCCTTTGCCGTCCTTCAGGCCGCCTTGCCAGATCGCCGATGCTGTCTTTTTCATGATGCCTCCTGGTCGCTACGTTTACATATCTTGGGGGTGACATGCTTAAGGGTTCAGAGGTCAGCTACCTACGGCAAGTTCAGATCAATCTGACCGCAAGCATTGAATCCACCGAATGTGCCCATACAGAGTTCATAAGGCCTCTGGCCAACCACGTTCAAGGAGGCTCCGATGACGCAGCTGCGTGACCTGAAAATTTCCACCCTCGACCTCGTGCCCGTGCGCGCCGATGGCGGGCCGGCGCAGTCGCTGCGTAACTCGCTGGACCTTGCACAGCACGCGGAACGCTTCGGCTACAACCGCTTCTGGGTCGCCGAGCACCACAACATGGATGGCATTGCCAGTTCCGCGACCTCGGTGTTGCTCGGCTACCTGGCGGGCGGTACCTCGACCATTCGTGTCGGTTCCGGTGGCGTGATGCTGCCCAACCACGCGCCGCTGGTGATCGCCGAACAGTTCGGCACCTTGGCCAGCCTGTACCCAGGCCGCATCGACCTGGGCCTGGGCCGCGCCCCTGGTTCCGACCAGATGACCGCCCGGGCCCTGCGCCGCGAGCGCTCCGGCAGTGCGGATGACTTCCCCGATGACGTCGAAGAGCTGTCGCGCTACCTCGGCCCGCGCACCGATGATCAAAAAGTGATCGCCGTGCCAGGGCATGACACCGAGGTGCCAATGTGGCTGCTCGGCTCAAGCCTGTTCAGTGCGCAGTTGGCCGGCATGCGCGGTATGCCCTATGCGTTCGCCTCGCATTTTGCGCCGCGCTACATGCACGAAGCGATTCGCGTCTATCGCAACCATTTCAAACCCTCCACCACGCTGGACAAGCCCTATGTGATGCTCGGTATTCCGATGGTGGTGGCCGACACCGACGAGCAGGCCGAGTACCTGGCCACGTCGGTGTACCAGCGCATTCTTGCCCTGATTCGCGGGCAGAGCCTGATGCAACGTCCGCCCGTGCCAAGCATGGATGGGCTGTGGCTACCCCACGAGCGCGATGCGGTGATGAGCTTCCTCGGCCTGGCGATGATTGGCAGCCCGCAGAAGGTGCGGGCCAACGTCGAGGTGTTGCTGGAACAGACCGGCGCGGATGAGCTGATCTTCACTTGCGACTTGTATGAGCATGCGGACCGGGTCAGGTCCTATGAATTGATGGCGCAGGCCTTGAAGACTGCGTAGCCGCGCGTTGCGGGTAACCCGCCCCACACGCCGTGGAGGCGGGCATGCCCGCGAATGGGGCGCCGTTCAGCCGCGCCGGTAGACAATCTCCTTTGTGCCACCTTCACAGCTGCCGATAACCTTGCCCGCTGGTTCGCCTTTCTTGACGATCTCCAGCTTGTAGCCTTTTACATGCTTGGCATCCAGCTTGGCGGCAATCTCGGCCTTCAGCTCTTCACACGGCTTGCCCGCCGCCAGCGCACCACCCGCCAGTGCCATCAGGCCCGCCGCCAGAATCAGTTTCTTCATCGATCGCTTTCCTTGTACAGATGAAAATCAAAGAGGGCGCCGGCAACGGCGCCCCCTCTCTATTACCCCATCTTGCCGGCGCCAGCTAGCCCGGTACTGCTTCAGCTATTGGCAATCCGAAACCCAACCTTGAGCGTGACCTGAAAGTGCGCAGCCTTGTTGTCATGGATATGACCCCGGGTGTCGATCACTTCGAACCATTCCAGGTGCTTGATGCTCTTGCCCGCTTCGGCCAGGGCATTGTTGATCGCGTCCTCGATGCTGGTGGGCGACGACCCAACCAGTTCGATCTTCTTGTACGTGTGATGATCGGACATGTGCACTCTCCTTGGATGACGGTGAAATTGAGCCTAGCAGCGCAGGCCTGGTTTACCTGCGAGCCGTCGCCAGGGATGAAAGTTCGATCGCACTTTCACCGCGCGGTGCAGTCGCAATCCTTACAGCCCATCCCCGAAGGAGAGTCAACATGCACCGCAACTCGCTGCGTAAAACATCCCTGGAAAGCATGGAAGCCGAGATCGAAAGCCTTCTGAAATCGCTGGAAAACCTCAAACACGATGCCTCGGAGGAGTCCCAGAAGTCGGTGAAGGCAATCCGCAGCAACGCCGAGAGCGCACTCAAACATTCGCGCAGCCTGCTGAGCGACGCCTACGAGGAAGTGAAGACCCGCACTCGCCAAACCGGCATCGCCACCCGTGACTACGCCCAGGAGCACCCCATCACCACCGCCGGGGTAGCCGTGGGTGCCTTGGGCCTGCTGGCGGCATGGCTGCTGTACAAGCGCAATTAAGCGATCTGCAGCCGCAACTCCTGGCGCAGCCATTGCGCCAGTTGCTCGGCGCGCCCATCCGCGGCGCGCCGTGGCACCCACAGCGCCAGCGCGGCGTGCGTGGGTGAAAAACCCCAAGGGGCCGCCAACCTCCCAGCCCGCAGATCATCCGCCACCAACTGCTGCGGCGCGATCGCGACACCCAGCCCGGCCACTGCGGCCTCCAGCAGGTAGTACAGGTGTTCGAAGGCCTGGCCGAACGGCAATGCGCCCGGCTCGAGCCCATGCTGCGCCGCCCACGCAGGCCACGCCTGCGGGCGTGAGGTGGTATGCAGCAGCGACTCGCCCAGCAAAGCCAGGGGCGCCGCGCCGCGCAAACGCTCGAAGCCGGCGAAGTGGGGGCTGAGCACAGGCCCGATGCGTTCTTCGGCCAACACGTGCACCTGCATGTCCGCCGGCCACGGTGGCTCGGCAAACACCAGCAAGGCGTCCAGGCCTGGGCGCCGGGGGTCCAGGTCGCCTTCCCCGGCAGACAAGTGCAGGCGCAGCTCCGGCAGGTCGGCCTTGAGCCGCCCGAGCCTGGGGATGAACCACCGCGCCAGCAGGCTGCCGGAACAGCCAAGGACGAACGGCGCCTCGCTGTTATCCCGGCTCAACTCGGCACACACGCCCCGCAACCTGTCGAATGCCTCGCCACTGGCATCGCGCAGGCGCATGCCGGCATCTGTGAGTTTGATGCCACGCCCATCCTTGACGAACAGGGCAATGCCCAAGTGCTCTTCAAGCACTTTGATCTGCCGGCTGACCGCGCCGTGCGTCACATGCAGCGCTTCGGCCGCCTGGCTGACGCTGTTAAGCCGGGCAGTCGCCTCGAAGGCCCTAAGGGCATTGAGCGGGGGAAGGTCCTGGGCCATTGTCTTGTGAGTTTTCCTGACAGGTTTGCGCAATCTTATCGGTTTTCAGACGGGCGTTGCGTGGTTAGAGTAAAGCCCATCACTCATTCATTACGCCTTGGAGCGCCCCATGACCCAGACTCAATACCGCCCTGGCCCAGACGCCAACGGCCTGTTCGGCTCGTTCGGCGGCCGCTACGTGGCAGAAACCCTGATGCCACTGGTACTGGACCTGGCCCGCGAATACGAAGCCGCCAAGGCCGACCCGAAGTTTCTCGAAGAGCTGGCGTACTTCCAGCGCGACTACATCGGCCGCCCGAACCCGCTGTACTTCGCCGAGCGCCTGACCGAGCACTGTGGCGGGGCAAAAATCTTCTTCAAGCGTGAAGAGCTCAACCACACCGGCGCGCACAAGGTGAACAACTGCATCGGCCAGGTGCTGCTGGCCAAGCGCATGGGCAAAAAACGTCTGATCGCCGAAACCGGTGCCGGCATGCACGGCGTGGCCACCGCCACCGTCGCCGCCCGCTTCGGCCTGCCTTGTGTCATCTACATGGGCGCCACCGACATCGAGCGCCAGCAGGCCAACGTGTTCCGCATGAAGCTGCTGGGCGCCGAAATCGTCCCGGTCACCGCCGGTACCGGCACCCTGAAAGACGCCATGAACGAGGCCCTGCGCGACTGGGTCACCAACGTCGAAGACACCTTCTACCTGATCGGCACCGTCGCCGGCCCGCACCCGTACCCGGCCATGGTCCGCGACTTCCAGTCGATCATCGGCAAGGAAACCCGTGCCCAGTTGCAAGAGAAGGAAGGGCGCCTGCCCGACAGCCTGGTGGCCTGCGTCGGTGGCGGCTCCAACGCCATGGGCCTGTTCCACGAATTCCTTGAAGAGCCAAGCGTGCAGATCATCGGCGTCGAAGCCGGCGGCCACGGCGTGCACACCGACAAACACGCCGCCAGCCTGAACGGCGGCGTACCCGGCGTGCTGCACGGCAACCGCACCTACCTGCTGCAGGACGCTGACGGCCAGATCACCGACGCCCACTCGATTTCCGCCGGCCTCGACTACCCGGGCATCGGCCCAGAGCACGCTTACCTGCATGAAGTGAAGCGCGTCGAGTACGTCAGCATCACCGACGACGAAGCCCTTGATGCGTTCCACGCCACCTGTCGCCTGGAAGGCATCATCCCGGCCCTGGAAAGCTCCCACGCCCTGGCCGAGGCGATCAAGCGCGCACCGAACCTGCCCAAGGACCACCTGATGGTCGTGTGCCTGTCCGGGCGCGGCGACAAAGACATGCAAACCGTGATGAACCACATGGCCGCCCAGGAGAAACAGGCATGAGCCGTCTTGAACAACGCTTCGCCGCACTCAAGGCCGAAGGCCGTTCGGCACTGGTCACCTTCGTTACCGCGGGCGACCCGGGCTATGACGCTTCGCTGCGCATCCTCAAGGGCCTGCCGGAAGCCGGCGCCGACGTGATCGAGCTGGGCATGCCGTTCACCGACCCGATGGCCGATGGCGTGGCCATTCAGCTAGCGACCCTGCGTGCACTGGAAGCCGGCCAGACCTTGGCCAAGACCCTGCAGATGGTTCGTGAATTCCGCGTGGGCAACCAAGCCACGCCGATCGTGCTGATGGGTTACTACAACCCGATCCACCGCTTTGGCGTGGAAAAGTTCGTGGCAGAAGCCAAGGAAGCCGGCGTCGATGGCCTGATCATCGTCGACCTGCCGCCCGAGCATGATGCCGAGCTGGCCACCCCGGCTCAGGCCTCGGGCATCGACTTCATCCGCCTGACCACCCCGACCACCGACGACGCACGCCTGCCGCGTGTGCTGGAGCGCAGCTCCGGGTTCGTCTATTACGTGTCCGTCGCCGGTGTGACCGGCGCGGGCTCGGCAACCACCGAGCACGTGACCGAAGCCATCGCCCGCCTGCGTCGGCATACCGACCTGCCGATCAGCGTTGGTTTTGGCATTCGTACCCCGGAGCAGGCTGCGAACATCGCCCGCCTCGCCGATGGTGTGGTGGTGGGGTCGGCGCTGGTCGACAAGATCGCTCATGCCAAGGATGCCGATCAGGCCGTCAATGATGTGCTGAGCCTGTGCTCGGCGTTGGCTGAAGGGGTACGCGGCGCTCGACGCTGATTGGCGTTGCATTCTTCGCGGGGCAAGCCCGCTCCCACAGGTTCACTGCAATCTGTCAGAAAGCACTCGACCTGTGGGAGCGGGCTTGCCCCGCGAATGGCCGCATAGCGGCCCCCATCTAGCCGCCAAAAATCGACAGCTTCAGCGGCCGCACAGCCCCCATCCAAATCGCATGATCCCGGTGATCCGCCAGCTCATCCCCGGTCAGCGGGTGCAGAAACACCACCAACCCCTTGCGGTACAGCGCCAGCCACGGTAACACCACCCCCACCACTTCAGGCCCGAACGCCAGCTGGCAACTCCAGTCCGGATGCGGCCCCACGGGTTGCTGGTGCATGCGCCCCATGGTCACGGGGAACAGCCGCGCCGCCTCCTCACACAGTTCTCGCGCCTGCTCGAGGGTCGATGCGTCGTAGTACACGTGGGCGTGATAGCCCTTGATCCTTTGCACGATAACTCCTGATTGCGGTCAAACCATCACCCCCTGCAAAGGAAGTGATGCAGTGAAAAACGCCGAAACCCCAGTATTCAAGCTGGTCCTGTTCGGGGCCGAGTCCAGCCTTGGCAGTGCGCTGATTACCGAACTGCTGTCACGCCAGCACGAAGTGACCGCCGTGGTCGATGACCTCAACCGCCATGCGCCACGCCCTGGCCTGCATTTCAAGATAGGCGGGCTGGCGAGTGCCGACCAGGCGGAGCAGGGTGCCGCAGGCGGCTCGGCGGTAGTTGCCTTGGTGTCAGCCTTGGCACCCGGTGACCTGCCTGCGCAATGGCAAATGAGCGAAGCGCTGGTGGCCGGGCTTGCGCGTACGACTATACGCCGGCTGTTGCTGGTGGGCGATTTCGATGTGCTGGACAGGCCAGGCGATTACACCGATGAAGCGCGCGAAGGCGTGGACCAGGTTGTCGATGGGTTGCAGCGCAGCGCGTTGCACTGGACCCTGATCAATGCACCCCAGACGTTGGTCGACCTGGAGAGGGTAGCGGCGGGGATGGCCGATATGCTGGACCTAGGGTTGCATCGGGGCGAGCATTTGAACTTCGTGGTCTAGATTTTGGGGCCGCTTCGCAGCCCATCGCAGGCAAGCCAGCTCCTACAGGGGGACCGCGCACTTCTGTAGGAGCTGGCTTGCCTGCGATGGGCTGCACAGCAGCCCCAAAATCTCACCCCCCCCGCTCATCCTCCAGCCAATCGACAAACCGCTCAATCAGCGCCCCACGCCGCTTGCGCGGTGGCAAAACCGCATAATACCCGCGTTCCGAGCGCAAACTGCCCTCCAAAGGCCGGCACAGCAGCCCCTGTTCAACCAGCCCATCGACCAGGTGCCCCCAGCCAATCGCTACCCCTTGCCCGGCAATCGCCGCCTGGATCAACAAGGTGTAATTATCAAAACGCAACTGCCCCGGTGGCGGTGGGCTGTCTACGCCAAACCCACGAAACACACCCGCCCAATCAAACCAACGGCTGGCCTGCTCACCGCGCAGGTGAAGCAACGGCAAACGCTGCAAAGCCACGGCTGACAAGGGTTTGCCATGAGTCAGGCGGGGGCTGCAGACGGGGAATACCTCCTCATCGAACAACCACCGGCTCTCGCCTTGATGGAAACGCCCATCACCAAACAGCACCGCCACATCGATATCCGGCCGCAGCATCGCCTGGCTGCGCTCACCCGTTACCAAGCTCACATCCACCTGTGGATAAGCTTCATGAAAGCGTTGCAACCGGGGCATAAGCCAGAACGCCGCAAAGGCGAAGTCGGTCGCCACCTGAAGCACCTCGCGCTGGCCTCGCCCGCTGACCAAGGCAAGCCCATCGTCCATGGCCTGTAGCCCTTGGTGCACCTGTTCGAACAGCAACTGGCCGGCCTCGGTCAGCGCAATGCCCCGGTAGATCCGGTCGAACAGCCGGGTACCCAGCTGGGCCTCCAGGCGCTTCACCTGCTGGCTCACGGCGGGCTGCGTGGTCCCCAGCTCAAGCGCTGCGGCCGTAAAGCCGCGCAACCGCGCTGCGGCCTCGAACACACGCAGGGTATCCAACGACAGCTCGCCAAGGCGCTCAAACATAAGCTCAGCTAATCCCAGTCATTGCCCGCCATGGGCTTTACCCATGTTATCCACAGTCGCATCTTGGTAGGCAAGCGGTTCGCATAACCTTCAACGATGGAAGCCAACCATGACGCGCCCGAATATCCTGTTCATCATGGCCGACCAGATGGCCGCGCCCGTGCTGCCGATCTACGCCCCTTCGCCCATCCAGATGCCAAACCTCGCCCGCCTCGCCGACCAGGCGGTGGTGTTCGACTCGGCGTACTGCAACAGCCCGCTGTGCGCACCGTCGCGCTTCACCCTGGTCAGCGGCCAGTTGCCCAGCCGTATTGGCGCTTACGATAACGCCGCTGACTTCCCCGCCGATGTGCCCACCTACGCCCATTACCTGCGCCGTCTCGGCTACCGCACTGCGCTGTCGGGCAAGATGCACTTCTGCGGCCCAGACCAGTTGCACGGCTACGAAGAACGCCTGACCAGCGATATCTACCCCGCCGATTACGGCTGGGCCGTGAACTGGGACGCCCCGGACGCGCGCCCGAGCTGGTACCACAACATGTCGTCGGTGCTGCAGGCCGGCCCATGCGTGCGCACCAACCAGCTGGATTTCGACGAGGAGGTGGTGTTCAAAGCCCGCCAGTACCTCTACGACCATGTGCGCGAAAACGATGGCCGGCCGTTTTGCCTGACCGTGTCGATGACTCACCCCCACGACCCGTACACCATTCCCAAGCGCTACTGGGATCGCTATGAGGGTGTGGATATCCCAATGCCCAGCGCCGAGTTTGACCAGCGCGAGCAAGACCCGCACTCGCAGCGCCTGCTCAAGGTCTACGACCTGTGGAACAAGCCCCTGCCTGTGGACAAGATCCGCGATGCCCGCCGCGCCTACTTTGGCGCCTGCAGCTACATCGACGACAACCTTGGCCAGTTGCTGCAAACCCTTGAGGAATGCGGCTTGGCGGAGGACACGTTGATCGTGTTCTCCGGCGACCACGGCGACATGCTTGGCGAGCGCGGCCTTTGGTACAAGATGCACTGGTTCGAAATGTCGGCGCGCGTGCCACTGCTGATCCACGCCCCCAAACGCTTTGCCGCCGCGCGCGTGAGTGCGTCGGTCTCCACCTGCGACCTGCTGCCGACCCTGGTCGAACTGGCCGGCGGTGCCGTGGACACGTCCCTGCATCTGGACGGCCGCTCGCTGCTGGGCCACCTGCAAGGGCAGGGTGGCCACGACGAGGTCATTGGCGAATACATGGCCGAAGGCACGGTCGGCCCGCTGATGATGATCCGCCGTGGCCCGTACAAGTTCGTGTACAGCGAAGACGACCCCTGGCTACTCTATGACCTGAGTCGCGACCCGCACGAGCGGGAGAACCTCGCCAGCAGCCCCGACCATCAGGCGCTGCTGCAGGCATTTGCCGATGAAGCCCGGCAGCGTTGGGACATCCCCACCCTGCGCCAACAGGTCCTGGCCAGCCAGCGCCGCCGCCGCCTGGTGGCCGAAGCCCTGGCCATCGGCAAGCTGAAAAGCTGGGACCACCAACCGTTGGTGGACGCCAGCCAACAGTACATGCGCAACCACATCGATCTCGACGACCTCGAGCGCAAGGCCCGTTATCCACAGCCCGCCCCTCTGGATTGAGAAGAGAGTTCGCCATGCAAAAAATCTCCGCCGCCGTGCTTGCCCTGGCCCTCGGCCTGGGCGCTGCCACGGCTCACGCCGACGACGCGCAATGCAGCACCGTGAAGATGGCCGACCCCGGCTGGAGCGATATCGCCACCACCAACGCCATCGCCCGCCTGCTGCTGGAAAGCCTCGGCTACCAAGTAAAAATCGACAGCCTGGCCGTGCCGATCATCTATGGCGGCCTCAAGGACGGGCGCGTCGATGCCTTCCTCGGCAACTGGATGCCGGCGCACCAGGGGTTTCATGACAAGTTCATCGCCAATGGTGATGTGCAGCAGTTGTCGCGCAACCTTGAAGGCACCGAGTTCACCCTCGCGGTGCCCGACTATGTGTGGAACGCCGGGGTCAAAGACTTCGCCGACCTGCAAAAGCACGCGGACCAGTTCGACAAGAAACTGTATGGGATCGGCGCTGGCGCGCCTGCCAACCTGTCGCTGAAAGAAATCATCGATCAGAACCAGTTCGACCTCGGCCAGTGGAAGCTGGTGGAGTCGAGTGAGCAGGCGATGCTTGCGCAAGTGGACCGTGCCGTGAAGAAGCAGCAATTCATCACCTTCCTTGGCTGGACACCGCACCCGATGAACGTGAAGCTGAAGATGCACTACCTCACGGGTGGGGAAAAGTGGTTTGGCAGCAAGGGCCAGGTCTATACCCTGACCCGCAAAGGTTATGCACAGGCATGCCCGAATACAGCGAAGCTGCTGGGCAACCTGACATTTACCCTGGACATGGAAAACAGCATCATGGCCGAGGTTGTGGATAAGAAAGTGAGCTTCGATGAAGCAGCCAAGGCTTGGGTGAAGGCGCATCCCGAAGTACTGGAAGGGTGGTTGGCTGGGGTCAGCACCCAGTCCGGTGGCGATGCCCTCGCGGCCGTCAAAGACAAACTCTGATCAACCGCACGCTGCAATCCCCTGTGGGAGCGGGCTTGCCCGCGAATACCGGCGAAGCCGGTGCCATGCACCGCGGTGGCTTCTTCGCGGGCAAGCCCGCTCCCACAGAGGCACAGCGCAACTTCAGGAATGTGGATAACCCATGCACCGCCTCATCCAGCTGCTGCCTTTCCTTGCCTGGCTCCCCCGCCAATCGGGCCGCAGCCTGCGCCAGGACCTGCTGGTCGGCCTGAGCGGTGCCATCCTTGCCCTGCCGCAATCCATCGCCTACGCCCTGATCGCCGGCCTGCCCGCCGAATACGGCCTGTTCGCCGCCATCGTCCCGGTGCTCATCGCCTGCTTGTGGGGGTCTTCCTGGCACCTGATCTGCGGCCCGACCGCAGCCATCTCGATCGTCCTCTACGCCAGCGTCAGCCCCCTGGCGGTGCCGGGCAGCGCCGACTACATCACGCTGGTCCTGCTGCTGACATTGCTCGCCGGCATCTTCCAGCTCTTGCTCGGCCTGCTGCGCTTCGGCGCACTGGTCAATTTCGTCTCCCACTCGGTGGTGCTCGGCTTCACCCTGGGCGCCGCCATCGTCATCGCCCTCGGCCAGTTACCCAACCTGTTGGGCATGGACTTGCCAAGCCAGGCCACGGCGTTGAAAACCGTGCAAGACCTGGCCAGCCACGCCGGGGAGGTCGACCTGCCGTCGCTGATACTGGGGCTGACCACGGTGCTGATCGGCATGGCCTTCAAGCTCTGGCGGCCCCGCTGGCCGAGCCTGTTGATAAGCCTGGTCGTGGTCAGTTTGCTGGCCTGGTCACTGCCTGGCTTTTTTGGCCATGTGCCGCGGGTACCTGCCTTCACTGGCCAATTGCCCCCGTTGAGCCCACTGCCGCTACTGGACGTGGAGCTGATGCTGCGGCTGCTGCCGACGGCGGTGGCGGTGGGCATGCTCGGCCTGGTCACCAGCCTGTCGATTGCCCGGTCGCTGTCTGCGCGCTCTGAACAGCTGATCGACGCCGACCAGGAGATCCGCGCCCAGGGCCTGTCGAACATCGTCGGCGCGTTCTTCTCCGGTTACCTGTCATCAGGCTCTTTCACCCGTTCGGGCTTAAGTTATGACGCCGGCGCCCGCTCACCGCTGGCCGGGGTGTTCTCGGCCCTGTGGGTCGCGCTGTTTGCCGTCGCAGGGGCAGGGCTGATCGCCCACCTGCCGATCCCGGCGATGGCGGGCAGCATCCTGCTGATCTGTTGGGGGTTGGTGGATCACCGTGGCATTCGGGCGCTGTTCAGGGTCAGCCGCTCGGAGTTCCTGGTCATGGCCCTGACCGCCGCCGCGACCTTGCTGCTGGAGCTACAGACCGCGATCTATGCCGGGGTGCTGGCTTCGCTGTTCTTTTACCTCAAACGCACGTCCCGGCCACGGGTGCAGCAGAGCCGCGAAGGGCAGGCTGACGTGCTGCGGGTGGGCGGGTCGATCTTCTTTGGCGCGGCGCACTACCTGCAGGTGCGCTTGCAGCGCTGCCAGGGGCCGCATGTGGTGATCGATGCGCGGCAGGTGAATTTTATCGATTATTCGGGTGTGGATATGTTGCACCGAGAGGCACGGCGGTTACGGCGAGCAGGGGGGAGTTTGACCTTGCAGCGGGCGCGGCCGCAGGTGGTCGAGGAATTGCAGAAGTTGGAAGGGGTGGATTTGTGTCCCATCAGGTTTGAAGAGTGAGGTTGGGTTGAGATCTTGGGGCTGCTTTGCAGCCCATCGCAGGCAAGCCAGCTCCTACAAGTACAGCGCCAACCTCGGGCCTTGCGATATCCCTGTAGGAGCTGGCTTGCCTGCGATGGGCCGCGAAGCGGCCCCGACAGCGTCAACCCCGAGCAAGCTGTCGGCGCAGTTCAGCCAACACCGGCGCCGTATCCGGCCTCACGCCACGCCAGATAAAGAACGCCTCAGCCGCCTGCTCAGCCAGCATCCCCAGCCCATCCAGCACCTTGGCCGCACCTAGGTTGGTAGCCCATTGGCAAAACGGCGTCGGCTCCTTGCCGTACATCATGTCGTAGCAAACCGTGCGCCCCGCCTCGACCAGGCTGTCGGCAATCGGCGGCATCTCGCCCGCCAGGCTCGCCGAGGTGGCGTTGATGATGACGTCCACCGGCTCCTGCAGCCAGCTGAACCCGCTGGCCACCACCGGCCCCAACTCAGCGAACTCACGCGCCAGTTGCTCGGCCTTTTCAACCGTGCGGTTGGCGATCACCAGCGACTGCGGATCGTGCGCCAGAATCGGCTCCAGCACCCCACGCACCGCACCGCCCGCACCCAAAATGAGGATCCGCTTACCCGCCAGCTCAACCCCAGCATTCACCGTCAGGTCGCGCACCAGGCCAGCACCGTCAGTGTTGTCCCCCCGCAGCGAGCCATCCGCCAGCTTGCTCAGGGTATTCACCGCACCCGCCCGCTGGGCACGTGGGGTCAGGCTGTCGCACAGGCGGTAGGCTTCTTCCTTGAACGGCACCGTGACATTGCCGCCACTGCCTTGCTTGAAGAAACCGCGGGCACAATCGCTGAACTCGTCCAGCGGCGCCAGCAGGGTGGCGTATTCCAGGTCCTGGCCGGTCTGCTCGGCGAACAGGCGGTGGATCAGCGGCGACTTGCTGTGGCCAATGGGGTTACCGAAAACGACGTACTGGTCCATGGGGGCTCCTCGGTTATCCACAGGTTTACTGGGCGAGCCAGTCGCGGTCTTGCAGGAAGTACTCGGTCAGGCGCGCTTCTTCGCTGCCAGGCGCGGCTTTCCAGTCGTAGCCCCAGCGGACCTGCGGCGGCAGCGACATAAGGATCGACTCGGTACGCCCACCTGATTGCAGGCCGAACAAGGTGCCACGGTCGTAGACCAAGTTGAACTCCACGTAGCGACCGCGACGGTACTCTTGGAACTCGCGCTGCTCGGCGGTATAGGGCGTGTCCTTGCGGCGTTGGACGATCGGCAGGTAGGCCTCGACAAAGGCATCGCCAATGGCACGGATGAAAGCAAAGCAGGTGTCGAAGTCCCACTCGTTCAGGTCGTCGAAGAACAGCCCGCCAATGCCGCGTGGTTCGCCACGGTGCTTGAGGTGGAAGTAGCGGTCGCACCAGGCTTTGTAGCGCGGGTACACGTCAGCGCCGAATGGCGCGCAGGCCTGCTCGGCCACACGGTGCCAGTGGATGCAGTCTTCTTCGTTGCCGTAGTACGGGGTCAGGTCGAAACCGCCGCCGAACCACCACACCGCCTCTTCGCCTTCTTTTTCGGCGATGAAGAAGCGCACATTGGCGTGGGACGTCGGCACGTGCGGGTTGTGCGGGTGGATCACCAGCGACACCCCCAGGGCCTCGAAACCACGGCCCGCCAGCTCGGGGCGGTGGGCGCTGGCCGACGGTGGCAGGCCGGCACCGAACACGTGGGAGAAGTTGACCCCGCCTTTCTCGATCACATTACCCTCACCGATCACCCGCGTGCGGCCCCCGCCACCGGCTTCACGCGTCCAGGCGTCCTCGACAAAGCGGGCGCCGCCGTCCTCACGTTCAAGGGCGGAGCAGATGCGGTCTTGCAGGTCGAGCAGGTAGGCTTTCACGGCCTCGGTGCGGCTGGTCATCGGGTCACCTGGAGCGGGCAGAGAAGAATTCGCCGCGTAGCATACCACCGGCGGCTGACGCGCCGCAGTTGACGGCGATCAAGCAAAGGCGTCCGATAGAGGGCTGTTACCAATCCCGACAACAGGAGTGCGAGATGGCCAAGCGTATCCAGTTCAGCCAGCATGGCGGCCCGGAAGTTCTGCAGCTTGTAGAGTTCGACCCCGCCCCACCTGGGCCACAGCAGGTCCGCGTGCGTAACCAGGCGATTGGCCTGAACTTCATCGACACCTATTTCCGCAGCGGCTTGTACGCACCGCCATCCTTGCCTTCCGGGCTCGGCACCGAGGCCGCTGGTGTGGTCGACGCCGTGGGTGAGGGCGTCACCCGCCTGAAAGTCGGCGACCGGGTTGCCCATGCCGGCGGCCCGCTGGGTGCCTACAGCGAAGTGCATACGCTGCCCGAAGCCAACCTGGTCAAACTGCCGGATAACATCAGCTTTGAGCAGGCAGCGGCGGTGATGCTCAAAGGCCTGACCGTGCAGTACCTGCTCAAGCAGACTTATGCGGTGCAACCGGGCGAAGTGATCCTGTTCCATGCCGCTGCCGGTGGCGTGGGTTCGCTGGCCTGCCAATGGGCCAAGGCGCTGGGGGCCAAGTTGATCGGTACCGTCAGCTCCGCTGAGAAGGCCGAGCGGGCGAAGGCGCTGGGGGCATGGGAAACCATCGACTACAGCCATGAAGATGTGGCCAAGCGCGTACTGGAGTTGACCGACGGCAAGAAATGCCCGGTGGTGTACGACGGCGTGGGGGCCGATACCTGGCTGACCTCGCTGGACTGCCTGCAGCCGCGTGGGTTGATGGTGAGCTTTGGCAATGCTTCGGGCGCGGTGAGCGGGGTGAACCTGGGGATTCTGGCGCAGAAGGGCTCGCTGTATGTCACCCGCCCGACCCTGGCGAGCTATGCCAACAATGCCGAGAACACCCAGGCCATGGCCGATGACCTGTTTGCGATGATTGCGAGTGGGAAGCTGGTTGTGGATATCCAGCAGCGGTATCCGCTGAGTGAGGCAGCCAAGGCGCAGGCGGAACTGTCGGCTCGACGGACTGTGGGGTCGACTGTTTTGTTGCCTTGATTTAGGTACGCGATCGCATCGGGGCGGGCAGGTGCTTGGCTTGAGAATTTCAGCGCCTGTGAAATCGAGCGCCGCCCGCGCGGCGCTTCGCGGGGCAAGCCCGCTCCCACAAGGAGGTGTATTGGCGCTTGGCAATTTAGCCCGGCCGAACGACTTCGCCCGTCGCCAGGTTGCGAATCACACTTGGGTTCTTCCGCCCGCCCAACGCCCCGCCCAGTACCAGGTCCAGCTGGCCATGGAAGTACTGCTCCACCCGCAAGCGGCTCTTCGCCGCCGGGCGACCGCCGGGGTTGCACGAGGTGGAAATCAGCGGCCCGACCAGCGCGCACAGCTCACGCACCTGCGGGTGGTCACTGACCCGCAGCGCCACCGTGTCGTGCTGGCCGGTCACCCACTCCGGCAACAGGTCCTGGTGCGGCACCAGCCAGGTGTTCGGGCCTGGCCAGGTGCTGCCCATGCGGTCAATCCAGTCCTCGGGAAAATCTTCGAACAAAAAGTCGAACTGGCGGATATTGTCGGCGATCAGGATCAAGCCTTTATCCACAGGCCGCGACTTGAGCGCCAGCAGGCGATACACCGCGTCCTCGTTCCACGGGTCACAGCCCAGGCCCCAGACCGCTTCCGTCGGGTAGGCGATAACCGCGCCCGCCCGGATCTCACGTGCGGCTTGTTGCACACGAAAACTGCTCACCATTGCTGTCTCTCCGCCTATATACCTTGCTTGTGAGCAGTGTACTTAGCCAACGCGGGCAAACCAACGCCCGGCTTCATTGCTGACCCGCCCTTCAAGCTCCAGTTCGGTGAGCTGCGCCATCACCTGAGCCAACGTCAGTTCGCTGCAGTGGGCCAGGCTCTCGGTAGTCTGTGGCGCGGCATGCAGCAAGGTGAGCAGGGGGTGATCACGCTGTTCAACAATGGCCGGGGGCAAGTTCTGCCAGCCCTGCAGGCTTTCCAGAATCTGTTCCACGCTCTCCACCAGCAGGGCACCGTCGCGAATCAGTTGGTGGCAGCCTTTGGCACCTGGGTGGTGGATGGAGCCTGGGATGGCATACACCTCGCGGCCCTGCTCAGCCGCCAGGCGCGCCGTGATCAACGAGCCACTGGCCAAGCTCGCCTCCACAACCAATACGCCCAGCGACAAGCCACTGATGATGCGATTACGCCGCGGAAAATTGCCCGGCAGCGGGCCGGCATCCAGCGGGTACTCGGAAACCAGCGCACTGCCGCTGTCGATCATCGCCTGGGCAAGCTCGCGATGGCGCTGTGGATAAAGTTTTTGCAGCCCCGTCCCGAGTACCCCAATTGTGCCGCCCCCGGCCTGCAACGCTGCCCGATGAGCGGCACCATCGATACCCAGTGCCAGGCCGCTGGTAATGGTGAAACCCGTCTGCGCCAAGTAGCGAGAAAATGCCCGGGCAGTGTCGAGCGCGGGCGGTGAAGCACGCCTGCTGCCCACAATTGCCAACTGTGGCCTTTCCAGTAATGCGGGGTCGCCAGCGACGAAAAGCAACGGCGGCGGGTCGTCGGTTTCGGCCAGCAGAGCAGGGTAGCCAGGGCAGTCCCACATCAGTAAATGCTGGCCCGGGCGCTCTAACCAGGCCATTGCAGCCAGTGCACCGTCACGCACTTCGGCGCTTCTTCGGGCTTCGATGCTGGCTTGCGGAATGCCCAGTGCGCGCCAGGCTGCGGCCGGCGCACTCAGCGCCGAAGACGCGCTGCCAAAAGCTTTCAGCAGGCTGTGAAAGCGGCGTAACCCTGTGTCCGGCAAGCGGTGCAGGCGCAACCTCGCCTCCAGTTCGGCAGGCGCGCAAGGCGACGAATGGTGGGTCAACATGAGGATCATCCTTGATCGAAACGGGGCCATCGACGTGGCACAACCTGTGGATAACTGTGTTGATAACGCTTTGACAACCTGTCCATCAAATGGGTGATAAGCCGTCCGTTTAAACCCTAGCCGAGCTTTGCCAGGTGCCGAATGCCCCGATTACCTTTATTATGTGTGCTCAGTTTTCAACCGAACGCACAGTGACTGCCCGACCTTATGGCCATCTTGAACATTCTCGAATTCCCGGACCCGCGCCTGCGCACCCTCGCCAAACCGGTGACGGTGTTCGACGACGCCCTGAGCCAGCTGATCGACGACATGTTTGAAACCATGTATGAAGCGCCTGGCATCGGCCTGGCGGCGACCCAGGTCAACGTCCACAAGCAGGTGGTGGTGATGGACCTGAGCGAAGACCGCAGCGAGCCGCGGGTCTTCATCAACCCCGTCGTCGAAGAACAGACCCACGACATGGGCCAGTACCAGGAAGGTTGCCTGTCGGTGCCTGGCTTCTACGAAAACGTCGACCGCCCCCTGCGGGTGCGCGTCAAAGCCCAGGACCGCGACGGCAAGCCGTTCGAGCTCGAGGCCGAAGGCCTGCTGGCCGTGTGCGTGCAGCACGAGTTCGATCACCTCAACGGCAAGCTGTTCGTCGACTACCTGTCCACGCTCAAACGCGACCGGATCAAGAAGAAGCTGGAAAAGCAGCACCGCCAGCAAGCCTGATCCCCACCTTCCAGAAGGCTTGCTCCGGCAAGCCTTTTTCTTTTTTGCAGCGAGAACTCCATGCGCATCGTCTTCGCAGGCACTCCAGAGTTTGCCGCCGAACACCTCAAGGCACTGCTCGACAGCCCCTATGAGATCGTGGCCGTCTACACCCAGCCGGACCGCCCAGCCGGGCGTGGCCAGAAGCTCATGCCGAGCGCGGTCAAAGCACTGGCCGTGGCCCACGACATCCCGGTGCTGCAGCCGCCAACCCTGCGCAATGCCGATGCCCAGGCGGAACTCGCCGCGCTCAAGCCCGACCTGATGGTGGTGGTCGCCTACGGCCTTATCCTGCCCCAGGCCGTGCTGGATATTCCGCGCCTTGGTTGCATCAACAGCCACGCCTCCTTGCTGCCACGCTGGCGCGGTGCAGCGCCGATCCAGCGCGCCGTGGAAGCCGGCGATGCTGAGAGCGGCGTGACCGTGATGCGCATGGAAGCGGGCCTGGACACCGGCCCGATGCTGCTCAAGGTGGTCACCCCGATCAGCGCTGAAGACACCGGCGGCACCCTGCATGACCGCCTCGCCGAAATGGGCCCGCCTGCGGTGATTCAGGCCATTGCTGGCCTTGCCGACGGCTCGCTGCAGGGTGAAGCCCAGGATGACGCCCTGGCCACCTATGCCCACAAGCTGAACAAAGACGAAGCACGCATCGACTGGAGCCGCCCGGCCGTGGAGCTGGAGCGCCTGGTGCGTGCCTTCAACCCGTGGCCGGTGTGCCACAGCACCCTGGACGGCGAAAGCGTGAAGGTGCTCGCTGCCACGTTGTCCACAGGCAACGGCGCCCCTGGCGAGATCCTGTCTGCCAGCAAGGACGGCCTGGTAGTCGCCTGCGGTGACCAGGCACTGAGCCTGACCCGTCTGCAACTGCCCGGCGGCAAGGCACTGAACTTCAGCGACTTGTTCAACAGCCGCCGCGAGAAATTCGCCAACGGCAAGGTGCTCGGCCAATGAACCCACGCCTGGCCGCCGCCCGTGCCTTGGCCGCTGTGCTCAGCGGCAAGGCTTCGCTGAACAGCTCATTGCCGGCACAACTGGACAAGGTCGACGAACGCGACCGGGGCCTGACCCAAGACCTGGCCTTCGGTACCGCCCGCTGGCAGCCGCGCCTCGACCTGCTCGCGGCGCAGTTGCTGCAGAAGCCGTTCAAAGCGGCCGATGCCGATGTGCAGGCCTTGATGCTGGTCGGCCTGTACCAGCTGTTCTACACGCGCATTCCGGCGCACGCCGCCATCGGCGAAACCGTGGGTTGCGCCGACAAGCTGAAAAAGCCGTGGGCCAAAGGCCTGCTCAACGCTGTGCTGCGCCGCGCGCAGCGTGAAGGCGAAGCGCTGCTCGCTGGCATGGAGCGCGACCCGGTGGTGCGCACTGCCCACCCGCGCTGGCTGCAGAAATCGCTGAAGGCCTTCTGGCCCGAGCAATGGGAAGCCATCTGCGCCGCCAACAACGCCCACCCGCCGATGATTTTGCGGGTCAACCGCCGCCACCACAGCCGCGATGCCTACCTGGCCTTGCTGGCTGAGGCCGGCGTGGGCGCCAGCGCCTGCCAGTACAGCCGTGACGGCATCGTGCTGAATGAGCCCTGCGATGTGCGCAGCCTGCCTGGCTTTGCCGAAGGCTGGGTGAGCGTGCAGGACGAAGCCGCGCAGCTGTCCGCCGACCTGCTCGAACTGGCCCCCGGCCAACGCGTGCTCGACGCCTGCTGTGCCCCGGGCGGCAAGACTTGCCACTTGCTCGAAGCCGAAGCTGGCCTGGCGCAGGTGGTGGCCATCGACCTGGAAGCCAAGCGCCTGACCCGCGTGCGCGAGAACCTCGATCGCCTGCAACTGGACGCCGAGCTGATCGCCTGCGATGCCCGCGACACCGCCAGCTGGTGGGACGGCAAAACGTTCCAGCGCATCCTGCTCGACGCCCCGTGCTCGGCCACCGGTGTAATCCGCCGCCACCCGGACATCAAACTGACCCGTCAGGCCGACGACATTCCGGCCCTGGCCATGTTGCAGGGCGAGCTGCTCGATGCCCTGTGGCCAACCCTGGAAGTGGGCGGCATGCTGCTTTACGCCACCTGCTCGAGCTTGCCGACCGAGAACACCGAGGTGATCGACGCCTTCCTCGCCCGCACCCCGGGCGCCCGTGAGTTGGACCTGGCCACCGAGGCCGGCCTGCGCCAGCCACATGGCCGCCAGTTGCTGGCCCAGGAAGGCGGCCACGACGGGTTCTACTATGCCAAGCTGATCAAGATCGCCGCGTCACGCGGATAAGCACAACGGTTAGGGAGTAGCGGATGAAGATCATCATCCTCGGCGCGGGGCAGGTGGGCGGTACGCTGGCAGAACACCTGGCCAGCGAGGCCAACGACATTACCGTGGTCGACACCGACGGCGAGCGCCTGCGCGACCTCGGCGACCGCCTGGACATCCGCACGGTGCAAGGCCGCGGCTCGCTGCCGACGGTGCTGCGCCAGGCCGGTGCCGACGACGCCGACATGCTGGTGGCGGTGACCAACAGCGACGAGACCAACATGGTGGCCTGCCAGGTCGCCTACTCGTTGTTCCACACCCCGACCAAGATCGCCCGGGTACGGGAGTCGGCCTACCTCACCCGCGAAGAGCTGTTCCACAACGACCACATCCCGGTCGATGTGCTGATCAGCCCCGAGCAGGTGGTGACCAACTACATCAAGCGCCTGATCGAGCACCCAGGTTCACTGCAGGTAATCGACTTCGCCGAAGGCAAGGCGCAACTGGTGGCGGTCAAGGCGTACTACGGCGGCCCGCTGGTGGGCCAGCAGTTGCGCCAGATCCGTGCGCACATGCCCAACGTCGACACCCGTGTGGCGGCGATCTTCCGCCGTGACCGGCCGATCACCCCACGCGGCGACACCGTGATCGAGGCCGATGACGAAGTGTTCTTCATCGCTGCGAAAAAAGACATCCGCGCCGTGATGGGCGAGCTGCGACGCATCGACGAGACCAACAAGCGCGTGGTCATCGCCGGTGGCGGGCAGATTGGCGAGCGCTTGGCCGAGGCCATCGAAAGTCGCTATCAGGTGAAGATCATCGAGATGAACCCGGCCCGCTGCCGCCACCTCTCCGACACCCTGGAAAGCACCGTGGTGCTGCAGGGCAGTGCGTCGGACAAAGACCTGATGCTCGAAGAGAACATCGCCGACGCCGACATCTTCCTGGCCCTGACCAACGACGACGAGGCCAACATCATGTCGTCGCTGCTGGCCAAGCGCCTGGGTGCGCGCAAGGTGATGACCATCATCAACAACCCGGCCTATGTGGACCTGGTGCAGGGCGGTGAGATCGACATCGCCATCAGCCCACAGTTGGCCACCATTGGTACCTTGCTGGCCCACGTGCGGCGTGGCGATATCGTCAGCGTGCACTCCCTGCGCCGCGGCGCGGCCGAGGCCATCGAAGCCGTGGCGCATGGCGATTCGAAGTCGAGCAAAGTGGTCGGCAAGGCCATCGAAGACATCGCCCTGCCGCCAGGCACCACCATTGGCGCGATCATTCGTGACGAAGAGGTGATGATTGCCCACGACGACACAGTGATCGAATCGGGTGACCATGTGATTCTGTTCGTTGTGGATAAAAAGCACATTCGGGATGTGGAGAAGCTGTTCCACGTCGGCTTGAGTTTCTTCTAGGAGAAGAGGGCATGCGCGAATCGCTGGAAAAGATGCTGGCCAAGGGTGTGGATAACCCGCTGTTGAGGTTCGGCCTTGGCAAGGCCTGGCTGGACGAGGGCAATGGCGCTGAGGCGGCGGTGCACCTGGCGCGTTGCGTGGAACAGGACCCGAAGTATTCGGCAGCGTGGAAGTTGCTGGGTAAGGCGTATCAGTTGCAGGGGGATTTGGCGGCGGCGCGCAAGGCCTGGGAGGACGGGATCGTGGCGGCGCAGGCCCATGGGGATAAGCAGGCCGAGAAAGAGATGACTATATTTCTCAAGAAGTTGAATAAAGTCTGAGATTGCCGGGGCTGCTTTGCAGCCCATTCGCGGGGCAAGCCCGCTCCCACAAGTCCTGCGCAACCTGAGTGTCACCCTGTACTTGTGGGAGCGGGCTTGCCCCGCGAATGGGCTGGCCATCTCCCACAAGTCCTGCACAACCTGAGGGTCACTCTGTACCTTGTGGGAGCGGGCTTGCCCCGCGAATGGGCTGGCCATCTCCCACAAGTCCTGCGCAGCCTGGGTCACTCTATACCTTGTGGGAGCGGGCTTGCCCCGCGAATGGGCTGGCCATCTCCCACAAGTCCTGCACAACCTGAGGGTCACTCTGTACCTTGTGGGAGCGGGCTTGCCCCGCGAATGGGGCGCAAAGCGCCCCCAACTATCTCAATACCAACGCGGCTCACCCGCCGGGCGCTTCTTGAAGCGCTTCATGCTCCACATGTACTGGCTCGGATACTCACGCACATACCGCTCGACCACCTTGCTCATGGCCGCCGCCGACTCGGTCACATCCGTGCTGTACATCGCCTCCGGCGCCGCTTCCAGAATCACCCGGAACCCAGACCCATCCGGCAGCCGCAACGCATGCAGGAACACACCCACCGCCTTGCCACCGGCCAGCATGTTCGGCACGAACTTGCTGGTCAGCGCCTGGGTGCCCAGGAACGGCACGAACACACCCGCCGACTCAGCAGGTTCCGGGTCCGCCGGAATGCCCACCTGGCCCCCGCGGCGCACTTCCTTGATCACGCTGAGGATGCCTTCCTTGGTCGAAGGCGCCACGCGGTTACCCATCTGCACTCGCTGTTCACGCAACAAATCATCCACAGCTTTGAGCTTCGGCGGGCGGTAGAAGATGATCGGTTTGCACTGGTTGCAATAGAAGTGGTTCAACACTTCCCAGTTACCCAGGTGGCTGGTGATGCCCACCACGCCCTTGCCCGAGGCCAGGGCCTGCTCCAGCACTTCCAGGCCGTGCACTTCCTTGACCAGTTCCAGCGAACGCTGCGGTGGCCAGATCCAGGCACAAGCGCTTTCGACAAAGGATTTGCCGATGTCTCTCAGCGCACGGCCGACCAGTTGCTCACGTTCGGCCGGGTCCATCTCCGGGAAACACTTGGCGAGGTTGATACGCACCACGTTGCGCGACCCGTTCGGGACCTTCCACATCAGCCAGCCGATACCGGCGCCGACGCGCTGCACAGCGCCCCAGGGCAACTTGGCGAACAGTCGAAGCACCCCGACCATCAGGGCGCCCTTGAACTTTTCCACAGGCGAATTCCTTATTTCAGCAAGGCGCGCATTGTACCCCGTCAGCGCGCCAAGGCGGCGTAGCGATCACAATCGGTGGTGTGGTCCATGACCATACCGGTGGCCTGCATGAAGGCATAACAGATGGTTGGGCCGACAAACGTGAAGCCGGCTTTTTGCAGGGCCTTGCTCATTGCCTTCGCTTCATCGGTAACGGCAGGCATTTCGCTTCGGTCCTTGAAATGGTTGACTTTGGGCGTGCCGCCCACAAACGACCAGAGCCACTCGGCTGGGTTATCCACAGCCAGCCAGGCCTGGGCGTTGCGCCGGGCCGCCTTGAGCTTGAGGCGGTTGCGGATGATGCCGGCGTCGAGCATCAGTGCTTCGATGCGTTCATCGCTCATCTGCGCCAACTTCACCGGGTCGAAGCCATGCATCACCTCGCGATAACGCTCGCGTTTACGTAAAACCGTGATCCATGACAGCCCCGCCTGGAACCCTTCGAGCAAAAGCATCTCGAACAGCAACGCCGGATCACGCTGCGGTGTTCCCCATTCCTGGTCGTGGTAGGCCTGGTACAACGGATCGTCGGTACACCAAAAGCAGCGTGGCATAAGGCTCCAATGAGTAGAGGGCGAGGCGAATCAGGTTATACTCCCGCTCTTTACATCCGCATCCCCAGATACAGGTGAATTTCGTGAGCCAGCCTACGCCAGCCGTGCGTACCTTCCAAGACCTGATCCTCGCCCTGCAGAACTACTGGGCAGCTCAAGGTTGTGTGGTGCTTCAGCCCTACGATATGGAAGTAGGCGCCGGCACTTTCCATACCGCCACGTTCCTGCGCGCCGTCGGCCCAGAGACCTGGAACGCCGCCTACGTGCAGCCTAGCCGTCGCCCTGCCGACGGGCGGTATGGCGAAAACCCAAACCGCCTGCAGCACTACTACCAGTTCCAGGTGGTGCTCAAGCCGAACCCGGCCAACTTCCAGGAGCTGTACCTCGGCTCGCTTAAAGCCATTGGCCTGGATCCGCTGGTCCACGATATCCGTTTCGTCGAAGACAACTGGGAATCGCCAACCCTCGGCGCCTGGGGCCTGGGCTGGGAAATCTGGCTCAACGGCATGGAGGTGACCCAGTTCACCTACTTCCAGCAAGTGGGCGGCATCGAGTGCTACCCGGTCACCGGTGAAATCACCTACGGCCTCGAACGCCTGGCCATGTACATCCAGGGTGTCGACTCGGTCTACGACCTGGTATGGGCCGATGGCCCGTTCGGCAAGGTTACCTACGGCGACGTGTTCCACCAGAACGAAGTCGAGCAGTCGACCTACAACTTCGAACACGCCAACGTCGAAAAACTGTTCGAACTGTTCGACTTCTACGAAAGCGAAGCCAACCGCCTGATCAAGCTGGAGCTGCCGCTGCCGACCTACGAAATGGTCCTGAAGGCTTCGCACACCTTCAACCTGCTTGACGCCCGCCGCGCCATCTCGGTGACCGAGCGCCAGCGTTACATCCTGCGCGTACGTACCCTGGCCCGGGACGTGGCGCAAAGCTATCTGCAAGCCCGCGCACGCCTGGGCTTCCCGATGGCCACCCCTGAATTGCGTGACGAAGTGTTGGCTAAGCTGGAGGCTGCACAATGAGTGCTCAAGATTTCCTGGTAGAACTGGGCACCGAAGAGCTGCCACCCAAGGCCCTCGCCAGCCTGGGCGACGCCTTCCTGGCCGGTATCGAGAAAGGCCTGCAGGCCGCTGGCCTGAACTACGCCAGCAAATCGGTATACGCCGCGCCGCGCCGCCTGGCCGTACTGATCCGCCAGCTTGACGTGCAGCAGCCTGACCGCAGCATCAACATCGACGGCCCGCCCCTGCAGGCTGCTTTCAAAGACGGCGAGCCGACCCAAGCGGCCCTGGGCTTTGCCAAGAAGTGCGGTGTAGAGCTGTCGGAAATCGACCAGAGCGGCGCCAAGCTGCGTTTCTCCCAGCACATCCCGGGCAAGGCCACTACCAGCCTGCTGCCGACCATCGTCGAAGACTCGCTCAACGACCTGCCGATCCCCAAGCGCATGCGCTGGGGCGCCAGCCGCGAAGAGTTCGTGCGCCCAACCCAGTGGCTGGTGATGCTGCTTGGCGACCAGGTCGTCGACTGCACCATCCTCGCCCAGCAGGCCGGCCGTGAGTCCCGTGGCCACCGCTTCCACCACCCGGAAAACGTGGTTATCACCACCCCGGCCAACTACGTCGAAGACCTGCGCAAAGCCTACGTGCTGGCCGACTTCGCCGAGCGCCGCGAGCTGATTGCCAAGCGCACCGCCGAACTGGCCCTGCAGCAGGAAGGCAGCGCCATCGTGCCGCCGGCGCTGCTGGACGAAGTGACCGCGCTGGTCGAGTGGCCAGTGCCGCTGGTGTGCTCGTTCGAGGAGCGTTTCCTCGACGTGCCGCAAGAAGCCCTGATCACCACCATGCAGGACAACCAGAAGTACTTCTGCCTGCTGGACAGCGAAGGCAAGCTGCTGCCGCGCTTCATCACCGTGGCCAACGTCGAAAGCCGTGACCCGAAGCAGATCATCGAAGGCAACGAAAAGGTCGTGCGCCCACGCCTGACCGATGCCGAGTTCTTCTTCAAGCAAGACAAGAAGCAGCCGCTGGAAACCTTCAACGAGCGCCTCAAGAACGTGGTGTTCCAGGCTCAACTGGGCACCGTGTACGACAAGGCCGAGCGTGTTTCCAAGCTGGCCGCGTTCATTGCCCCGCTGATTGGCGGCGACGCCCAGCGCGCCGCGCGTGCCGGCCTGCTGTCCAAGTGCGACCTGGCCACCGAGATGGTCGGCGAGTTCCCTGAGATGCAGGGCGTTGCCGGTTACTACTACGCGCTCAACGATGGCGAGCCGCAAGACGTCGCCATGGCGCTGAACGAGCAGTACATGCCGCGCGGTGCTGGCGCCGAGCTGCCAGAGACCGTCACCGGTGCTGCCGTGGCGATCGCTGACAAGCTCGACACCCTGGTCGGTATCTTCGGCATCGGCATGCTGCCAACCGGCAGCAAAGACCCGTACGCACTGCGCCGCGCCGCGCTGGGCGTGCTGCGCATCCTGATCGAGAAGCAGCTGGACCTGGACCTGACCGGTGCGGCCGAGTTCGCGGTCAAGCAGTTCGGTGCCAAGGTCAAGGCTGCCGGCCTGGCTGAGCAAGTGCTGGAGTTCATCTTCGATCGCCTGCGTGCACGCTACGAAGACGAAGGCATCGACGTGGCCACCTACCTGTCGGTACGCGCCCTGAAGCCGGGTTCTGCCCTGGACTTCGACCAGCGTGTGCAGGCCGTGCAGGCGTTCCGCAAACTGCCGGAAGCCGAAGCCCTGGCCGCGGTGAACAAGCGCGTATCGAACCTGCTGAGCAAGGCCGAAGGCGCCATCGCCGAACAGGTCGAGCCGAAGTACTTCGACAACGCCAACGAGTTCTCCCTGTACTCGGCCATTCAGCAGGCCGACCAGGCCGTGCAACCGATGGCCGCTGCGCGCCAGTACAGCGAGTCGCTGGCCCGCCTGGCAGCCCTGCGTGACCCGGTCGACGCCTTCTTCGAGGCGGTGATGGTCAACGCCGAGGACGCCAAGGTCCGCGCCAACCGTTATGCCCTGCTCAGCCGCCTGCGCGGTCTGTTCCTGGGTGTGGCCGACATCTCGCTGCTGGGGTAAGCCTTGAAACTGCTGATTCTCGATCGAGACGGGGTGATCAACTATGACTCCGACGCTTACATCAAGTCGCTGGAGGAGTGGATCCCCATCCCCGGCTCGGTCGAGGCCATCGCGCAGTTGAGCAAAGCGGGCTGGACGGTGGCCGTGGCCACTAACCAGTCCGGCATTGCCCGCGGCTATTACCCGGTGCAAACCCTCGAGGCCATGCACGCGCGCCTGCGTGCGTTGGTGGCCGAGCAGGGCGGCGAAGTGGGCCATATCGTCTATTGCCCACATGGCCCGGATGAAGGCTGCGATTGCCGCAAGCCCAAGCCGGGCATGCTGCGGGCGATAGCCGAGCACTACCAGGCCGACCTTGGCGGCGTGTGGTTTGTCGGCGACAGCCAAGGTGACCTTCAGGCCGCCCTGGCCGTCGGTGCACAACCCGTGTTGGTGAAAACCGGCAAGGGCGAGCGGACCCTGGAAAAAGGTGTCCCTGAAACTACACTGATTTTCGACGATCTGGCAGCTATCGCCAGAGAACTAATTTAAACAGTGCGCCTTAGGGCGCATTTTCTCAGGCGGGCACGCCCCGCAACGGTACATGCCACTATGTCGATCCTGCAGGCGATCAGAATCTTTCTTTTTTACCTGCTGCTGGGCACCAGCTCGTTGCTGTGGTGCTCCCTGAGCTTTTTTGTCGCGCCCTTCTTGTCGTTCCCCAAGCGATACACGTTCATCAACGTGTACTGGTGCCGTTGCGCGTTATTTTTGACCCGCACCATCCTTGGCATCGATTACAAGATCACCGGCGCCGAGAATGTGCCGAATGAGCCGTGTGTGATCCTGTCCAACCATCAGAGCACCTGGGAGACCTTCTTCCTTTCCCAGTACTTCTCGCCGCTCAGCCAAGTGCTCAAGCGCGAGCTGCTGTACGTGCCGTTCTTCGGCTGGGCCATGGCGATGCTGCGGCCCATCGCGATCAACCGCGACAACCCCAAAGAAGCCCTGCGTCAGGTCGCCAGCCAAGGTGATGAACTGCTCAAGCAGGGTGTGTGGGTGCTGATCTTCCCAGAGGGCACCCGCGTGCCGTTTGGCACCGTCGGCAAGTTCTCCCGTGGCGGTACCGCGCTGGCGGTCAATGCCGGCCTGCCGGTGCTGCCCATTGCGCACAACGCGGGCAAGTTCTGGCCCAAGGCTGGCTGGGGCAAGCGTGCCGGCACCATCGAGGTGGTGATCGGTGAGCCGATGTACGCCAACGGCACCGGCCCTCGTGCAATTGCCGAGCTCAATGACCGCGCCGCCGCCTGGAACGAGGCCACGCAAAGGGCCCTGGGTTCGCTGCCACCCGCGGCTGAAAAGCCACAGGAGCAGACTGCTTGAGTTTCTGTGGATAACTTGTGAGCAGTTTTTCTGCGATCTGTTCTATGTATGCAGTAAGTGATTGAATTAGCTGTTTATTTCTTCACATGACAGATTTGCGAAAAACGTGCATAAGTTTTTTCGCGGCATAAAAAAACCGGCTTTTAAAGCCGGTTTTTTTATGGGTGAACCTGAGCCGCGTCAGACCTTGTCGATGTCCACGTCCTTGGTTTCTTTCAGGCAGAAAATCCCCACCACCAGGCTGATGCCGGTCACCAGCACCGGGTACCACAGCCCGTAGAAGATATCCCCGGTATACACCACCAGCGCGAACGACACCGTCGGCAGGAAGCCACCGAACCAGCCGTTGCCGATGTGGTAGGGCAGGGACATCGAGGTATAGCGGATACGGGTCGGGAACAGCTCGACCATCACCGCCGCCAGTGGGCCATAGGTCATGGTCGCAATCAGGATCATCGCCACGATCAGCACCACCACCATCACCTGGTTGACCTGCCCCGGATCAGCCTTGGCTGGGTACCCCGCCTGCTCGATCGCCGAGCGCATGGCGGTCTCGTCGAAACCATTGATGGTCTTGTCGCCAATGTTGACCACCACCTCGCTGCCAGCCACGCTCACCGAGCTGTACGGCAGGCCCTGCTTGACCAGGAACGTCTTGACCTTGTCGCATGGGCTGTCGAAGCGCGCCTTGCCAACCGGGTCGAACTGGAAGGTGCAGCCCTGCGGGTCGGCGGTCACGACGATCGGTGCCTGGCGGCTGGCGGCATCGATCTGCGGGTTGGCGTAATGGCTGAGCGCCTTGAACAGCGGGAAGTACAGCACCGTGGCCAGCAGCAGGCCGAGCATCAGAATCGGCTTACGCCCGATACGATCCGACAGCCAACCGAAGAACACGAAGAACGGCGCGCCGATCACCACACTGATGATCAGCAGCGTGTTGGCCTGGGCGGGGTCCATCTTGAGCATCTGGGTCATGAAGAACAGCACGTAGAACTGCGCGGTGTAGAAGGTCACCGCCTGGCCAGCATTGATGCTGAACAGGGCAGTGAGCACCACCTTGAGGTTCGGCCAGGAGGTGAACGACTCGCGGATCGGCGATTTGCTGATCTTGCCCTGGGCCTTCATTTTCACGAAGGCAGGCGACTCATGCATGCTCATGCGAATCCAGGTGGAAATCGCCAGCAGGAAAATCGACAGCAGGAACGGCAGGCGCCAGCCCCAGGTTTCGAACTGGTCACCACTGATGTAACGGCTGCCCAGTACGACCAGCAACGACAGCAGCAGGCCCAGGGTGGCGGTGGATTGAATGAAACCGGTATGGAAGCCGCGTTTACCCGGCGGGGCATGCTCGGCCACGTAGGTGGCCGCGCCACCGTACTCGCCCCCAAGCGCCAGGCCCTGCAGCATGCGCAGGATTACCAGGATGATCGGTGCCGCAATACCAATGCTGGCATAGGTGGGCAGCAGGCCGACGGCAAAGGTCGACAGGCCCATCAGCACGATGGTCACCAGGAAGGTGTACTTGCGCCCGATCATGTCGCCCAGCCGGCCAAACACCAGCGCACCGAAGGGGCGAACCAGGAAGCCGGCGGCGAAGGCCATCAAGGCAAAGATGAAGGCCGTGGTGTCGTTGACCCCAGCAAAGAACTGCTTGCTGATGACCGCCGCCAGCGCGCCATAGAGAAAAAAGTCATACCACTCGAAAACCGTCCCGAGGGATGACGCGAAAATGATCTTTCTTTCTTCACGACGGCTGGCGCTGCTGGCCGTCGCACCCTGCTCTTGGATGTAATCCGACATCGTTGCTGTCCTCGGCCCACAGGCCACAGTGATTATTCTTTTTGTTCCACTGTCGGCAGCCTCCGACCGCAAGCTGCCGGTGTTGCACGCACCCGGGTCAGGGCGTCGGTATTGCGTCTTCGTTTAGGTAGGTCTGGGTCGCAGCTCCTTTGAGGATAAGTTGCGCCGCCTTTTCGGCGATCATCAGCGTGGGTGAACAGGTATTGCCGGAGGTGATCTGCGGCATGATCGAGGCATCCGCCACCCGCAAGCCGGGGATGCCATGCACCCGCAGCTGGTTATCCACAACATCCTCTGGGCCACTGCCCATGCGGCAGGTGCCCACGGGATGGAAGATGGTGGTGCCAATCTTGCCAGCGGCCTCAAACAACTCGTCTTCGCTTTGCAGGGCCGGGCCCGGCAGGTATTCCTGGGGGGCGAAGGCCGCGAGGGCAGGGGCCTGGACGATGCGCCGCGTCATGCGGATGGCGTCTGCGGCGACCCGCAAGTCCTGTGGGTCACTGAGGTAGTTAGGGTCGATCAGTGGCGCGCTGTGCATATCAGCGGCGCGGATGTCGATGCGCCCGCGGCTGAGCGGGCGCAGGTTGCACACCGAAGCGGTGAAGGCCGGGAAGCGGTGCAATGGCTCGCCGAACCGCTCCAGCGACAAGGGCTGCACGTGGTACTGCAAGTTGGCCGTGGCCTGTTCGGGGCTGGAGCGCACAAACGCACCCAGCTGGCTAGGCGCCATGGCCAGCGGGCCGCTGCGGTCATAGAGATAACGCAGGCCCATGCCCATCTTGCCCCACAGGCTGTTGGCCATCTGGTTCAGGGTACGGGTGTTGCGGATCTGGTAGATCAGGCGCAATTGCAGGTGGTCCTGCAGGTTGCCGCCGACACCGGGCATGTCATGCCGCACGCCAATGCCCAAGTCTTCGAGCAGCTTGCGCGGGCCGATGCCAGACCGTTGCAGGATCCCCGGCGAGCCGACGGCGCCGGCGCACAGAATGATCTCGCGACGGGCAGCGAACTCGTGCCAGGCACCTTGCCAGCGGGCTTTTACCGCACGGGCACGGGTGTTGTTGAGCAGTACCTGATCGACCTCTACACCGGTCAGCACCGTCAGGTTGGACCGGCTGAGCACGGGCCGAAGAAACGCCTTTGACGCGTTCCAGCGCACGCCACTGCGCTGGTTGACCTGAAAGTATCCACAGCCCTGGTTGTCACCGGTGTTGAAGTCGTCGACCTTGGCGATGCCACTTTGCTCGGCCGCCTCGCGGAACGCATCGAGGATCGGCCAGCTGTAACGCTGACGCTCGACCCGCCATTCGCCGGCAGCGCCATGGTGCTCGCTGTTACCGGCAAAGTGGTTTTCACTGGCCTTGAACAGTGGCAGTACGTCCTTCCAGGCCCAGCCTGGGTTGCCTTGCTCGGCCCAGTGGTCATAGTCAGCCGCCTGGCCGCGCATGTAGATCATGCCGTTGATCGATGAACAACCGCCCAGCACCTTGCCCCGTGGATAACCCAGGCTGCGACCACCCAGGCCGCTTTGTGCTTCGGTCTTGAAGCACCAGTCAGTGCGGGGGTTGCCGATGCAATAGAGGTAGCCGACGGGGATGTGGATCCAGGGGTAGTTGTCACGGCCACCCGCTTCCAGCAGCAGCACGCGGCAGGAAGGGTCGGCGGACAATCGATTGGCCAGCAGGCACCCGGCTGAACCGGCGCCCACGACCACGTAGTCGAAGACAGAATCGGCTGATGGCATGTGCAACCTCGCGCCTGATTATTGTTCTTGTCCCGAACCATCTTATTGATTAATTTCGCTGTGGAAACACGAGATTTCGCGCAGCCGCTGTGCGTTTTAGCACAGTGACATGTCTGCTTTGGCCATCGCCGGCCAGAGTGAACAGCCCAAAAGGATCAGCATGTTCGACTGGAACGATCTGCGGTTTTTCCTCGAGTTGCAGCGCAGCGGCCGTTTGCTCACTGCCGCCAAACGCCTCAATACCACCCACAGCACCGTCGCCCGGCATATCGAGAGCATCGAGAAAAGCCTGGGCACGCCACTGTTCGTGCAGCACGCCCAAGGTTACGACCTGACCCCGTCCGGGCAGGCCCTGCTCAAGCACGCCGAAGCCATGGAAAACGTCGCCTTGCTGGCGCAGGAAGAAATCACCCAAGCCATCACCCCGCTGGGCAAGATCCGCCTGGGGGTGACCGAAGGCATTGGCATCATGTTCTTCACCCCGCGCATGAACGCGCTGTTCGAGCGCTACCCAGGCCTTGAGGTGGAACTGGTGGCGGTGCCGCGCTTCGTCAGCATCCTCAACCGCGAGGCGGAAATCAGCATCCACCTGGAGCGGCCCAACGCCGACCTGCTGATCACCCGCAAGCTCACCGACTACCGCCTGGCGCTCTACGCCAGCCAAGCGTACCTCGACCGCGCACCGCCGCTGCGCAACCGCGAAGACTTGGCTCGGCACAGCTGGATCGGCTACGTCGATGACCTGCTGTTCAGCCAGGAGCTGCTGTTTCTCAACAGTTTCTGCCGCGCGCCCAACGTAGCATTTCGCAGCACCAGCGTGATCGCCCAGCAACACGCGGCGCGCGCGGGCCTTGGCATTGCCGTGCTGCCCAACTTCATGGCGCGCCATGACCCGACGCTGGTCCGGGTGCTGCCCAGCGAAACCATCCAGCGCAGCTATTGGATCTGCACCCGTCGCGAGCTGCACAAATCGGTGCGCCTGCGGGTAGTGTGGGACTACCTGCTGGCGCTGTGTGCCGCCGAACAGGGCGAGCTGCTAGCCCAGTAGCGCCTTGCCGGCCAACAGCAGGGCGGCCGCCCAACCGGCCACGGCAAACATCTGCTGCAAGCGCGGCCCGGCGAGTTTGGCTGCCAATGGCCGCGCCAGCAGCAAACCGACCACCGCACCGAGCGCAAACGGTGCGCCGACCTGCCAGTGCATCACCCCCGCCAGGCTGGCGCTGACCACGCTCCCCGTGGACACCAGTGCAATCACCGCCAGCGAGGTCGAGACAATGCTGGCCATGCGCAAATTGGTGTAGCGGTTCAAGGCGGGGATGATCACAAACCCACCGCCCACGCCCAGCAACCCGGACAGCAACCCCGACAGCGCGCCGGTAAAGGCCAGGGCGCGTGCGCAGGGCAACGTCCAGCGTAAACGGCCCTGCAGCGGGTTGAGCACGCAGGGTTCGATGTAGCGGTGAGCATCGTTGGCTTCACCGCGCAGCTCCCTGGCCGCCTTGCGCCAAATGCGCAGGCAGGCGTAGACCAGCACGCCGGCGAATACCAATGCCAGCGGCGTGTTGGGCACACGGTGCGCCAGCATGAGGCCCAAGGGCGCGACCGCGATGCCGATCAGGGCGATGAACAACGCCGCTCGGTAGCGCACCAACCCCTGACGCAAACCCAGCACTGCCCCCACGGCGGCAGCAAGGCCCACCGCCAACAGGCCGACTGGCGCCGCCTCGGCCATCGACAGGCCAAGGCCAAACACCAGCAATGGCACCGCAAGAATACCGCCCCCCGCACCGGTCAAGGCCAGCACGGCACCGATGCCCGCCCCCAAGCCTGCGCCCAACAGTTGGTGTTCGATCACTGTTTGGCCTCAGCTACCAATGGCTGCGGCCGCGCCAACCATTCACGCCCCTTGAGCATGCCTTTCCAGTACAACGGCGGCAGTACCCGCGCCTTGAGCAACCAGGCCAGGCGCGTCGGCCGTCGGCCATCGAGTAGCCAACGGGGGAAGCTCGGCGCCACTTTGCCGCCGTAGGTGAACTCGGCCAGCACGATCTTGCCGCGCTCGACAGTCAGCGGGCACGAACCATAGCCGTCGTACATGGCAAGGGTAGGGAGCCTGCCCAACGCCACCAGCACGTTATTGGCCACTACCGGCGCCTGCTTGCGCGCTGCCGCAGCAGTCTTGGCATTACTGGTGTTGGCCACGTCGCCCAGGGCATGGATAGTGGTGAACTTTCGATGGCGCAAGGTCTGCGGGTCGACGTCGACCCAGCCCGCGCTGTCTGCTAACGGGCTCTCGCGAATGAAGTCTGGCGCCACCTGCGGCGGCACCACGTGCAGCATGTCGAAGGCCTCGACTCGGGTTTCAGTGCTGCCGTCGGCCAAGGTACGCACGAACGTCGCGCGCTTGCCGGGGCCATCGACCGCCACCAGGCGATGGGCGTAGTTAAGGTCCACGGCGTACTTGTCGATGTAAGCCATCAGTGCGGGCACGTAGTCGGCCACGCCAAACAGCACGGCCCCGGCGTTGAAGTAACTGGCTTTCACATCCCCCAAGTGCCCGTGGCGCAGCCAGTGGTCGCAAGACAGGTACAGCGCCTTCTGCGGCGCACCAGCGCACTTGATCGGCATCGGCGGTTGGGTGAACAAGGCGCGGCCCTGCTTGAGCTGCTGCACCAGTTGCCAGGTGTACGAGGCCAGGTCGTAGCGGTAGTTGGAGGTCACGCCGTTACGGCCCAGTGTCTCGCTCAGGCCGTCGATGGCCTGCCAATCGAGTTTCAGGCCTGGGCAAACCACCAACTGTTCATAGCTGATAGCGCGGCCATCCTCGAGTACGACCAACTGGCCCAAGGGGTCGAAGCCCTGCACGCGCGCCTTGATCCAATGCACGCCACGGGGAAGGGTCGAGGCCATGGTGCGCGCCGTGTCTGGCGCCTTGAACACACCGGCGCCGACCAGGGTCCAGCCGGGCTGGTAGTAATGCACGTCGGCGGGGTCGATCAGGGCGATATCCAGTGACGGATCACGGCTGATCAGGCTGGACGCGGTGGCGATACCGGCAGCGCCGGCACCGACGATCACCACTTTGTGGTGGTCGGTATTGAGCGTGTTGGCAGGGTGGAGCAAGGCAGGCATGGCGGTATTTCCTGGAAATCTCGTTATGGGTAAAAGCGGTTAAAGCATGTTCAAAGGAATCTTCAGGTAGCTCACGCCATTGGCCTCGGGCTCAGGGAAGTGGCCGCTGCGCATGTTGACCTGCACCGATGGCAGGATCAGCACGGGCATGTCGAGGGTCTTGTCGCGGGCTTCGCGCATGGCCACGAAGCTGTCTTCGTCGATGCCGTGGTGAATGTGGACGTTGCTGCCTCGTTGCTCGGCCACGGTCGTGACGTATTGCATGTCGCGCCCGCCCGGCAAGTAGTCGTGGCACATGAACAACCGGGTCTGGTCGGGGAAGGCCAGCAGGCGGCGGATCGAGCGATACAGGGTGCGGGCATCGGCGCCGGGGAAGTCGCAACGGGCCGTGCCATAGTCGGGCATGAACAGCGTGTCACCGACGAACACCGCCGTTTCACCGCCATCGACCACCACATAGCTCATGCAGGCGGGGGTGTGCCCCGGCGTGTGCAAAGCACGGGCATGCAGGTTGCCGATACGGAAACCTTCCTCATCCTCCAGCAGGACATCGAACTGGCTGCCATCCCGGGCAAAGCCGGGTTCGGCATTGAACAGCGCGCCAAACACTTTCTGCACCTGGGTGATCTGCGCACCGATGGCGGTGTGGCCGCCGAGCTTGTCCTTCAGATAGGCCGCGGCCGACAGGTGGTCTGCATGCACATGGGTTTCCAGTATCCACTGCACCTCGGCATCGAGCGCCTTTACCCGGGTGATCAACCGGTCTGCCGAGGCGGTGCAGGTGCGCCCCGACTTGGGGTCGTAATCCAAAACGCTGTCGATCAACGCGCATTTGCGCGTCTCGCCGTCCATGAGCAAGTAGCTGATGGTCGAGGTCGCCTCGTCGAAGAAGGCTTCCACGTGAAGGTTGTTACCGATGATCATCAAGTTCTCCAAAGTTTCCTACGCCCCTATAGAGGCGTAGGCAGTGACCGGAGGTTTATCAAGATGCATGCCAGGGTTTTTCACAGGCCTTGGCCAATGAATACGGGCCAGGCTGGCGCTTGCCTGGCAACATGGCAGCCACGTTGGCAGTCGACTGTCAGCCAATGGCAGTGTTTGGCAGTCCTTGCTACCCTCCGCCGGGTTATCACATCGGTGCCGTCATGCCTGAGCCTCATCACATCATCCTAGCGTTGGTTTCCTACCTCGAACACGATGCCCTGCCCACCATCGTGCTGGACACGGACTACAACATCCTCGCAGCCAACGCGGCCTACCGCCGCCAGTTCGGCCGAGACCAGCAGGCGCCGCTGGGTGAAAAATGCCACAAGGTCTCGCACCACTATGCCGTGCCGTGCGACCAGGCCGGCGAGCATTGCCCCATGCGCAAGGCATGGGACAGCAAGGTGCCGGAACGTGTGCTGCACATTCATCACACGCCACGCGGCCCTGAGCATGTGGACGTCGAGCTGCGGCCAATCCTGGATGAGCAGGGCAGGGTGGTGGCCTTTGTCGAGCGGCTCACCACCATCACGCTCGCCGCAGCGCAACCTCAGCAGCAGGGCTTGGTAGGGCGGGCGCCAGCGTTCAAGGCAGCATTGGCCAGCCTGCAGCGCGCGGCGCCCGCGCAAATCCCGGTGTTGCTCCAGGGCGAATCGGGTACCGGCAAAGAGCTGTTCGCCCGCGCCCTGCACATGGGCAGCCCGCGCGCAAACGGGCCGTTGGTCGTGGTCGACTGCACCGGCTTGACCGAGTCGCTGTTCGAGAGCGAGCTGTTCGGCTACGAGAAAGGGGCGTTCACCGGCGCCAACCAACGCAAGATCGGCCTGGCCGAAGCCGCACATGGCGGCACGTTGTTCCTCGACGAAATCGGCGAAGTGCCGATGGCCATGCAGGTCAAGCTGCTGCGCCTGATCGAGTCCGGCAGCTTCCGCCCGGTGGGCAGCCTGCGGACCGTGCACTCGGATTTCCGTTTGGTCTCGGCCACGCACAAGCCGCTCAAGAAAATGGTCGCCGAAGGTACGTTCCGTGAGGATCTGTATTACCGCATCAGTGGCTTTCCTATACGGCTGCCTGCCCTGCGTGAGCGCGTGGAGGACCTGCCATTGCTGGTCGAGAGCCTGCTTCAGCGTATGGCTGGGCAGCCCGCGCCCAGGTTGGCCGATGCCGCATTGAAGCACCTCGGGCTGCATCCGTTCCCGGGCAATATCCGCGAGTTGCGTAACATCCTTGAACGGGCACGGCTGTTTGCCGATGACGGGCTGATTCGTCCCGAGCACCTGCCTGACGACATCGGCCCACCGATTGCACCCGGCGTGACCAGGGGCCGAGGCCATAGCGACCTGAGTGAGCTGGCGCAGGCGCTGGAGCAGTTTCAGGGCCCACGCAGTGAGCTGGCGCGCCACTTGGGCATGAGTGAGCGCACCCTCTATCGACGCCTGAAGGCACTGGGCCTGGGCACGTAGGCAGTCTAGGCCTTGCCCACCTTTACCTGACCTTTACCTCGAGCCAAGGAGTAGCTTGGCAAAACCGCTGTCTGATCCGTTAACCGCACCAGGCGAACCGAACTTGCGCTGGGCATTAACATGCAGAGGATCAGCAACACATGAAGAAAACCCTGACCGTGCTGTGCGCCGCGCTGATGTTCAGCGCGCCGCTGGCCAGCTTTGCTCAACCGGGCCCACCCCCGGGGCATGACAACGGCCCCTCCCATCAGGGCAACACACCGCATGGCAACGGCCAGCACGGCAAACAGCCGCAGGGTCGGCCGGGTAACGGCCATGCGCCAGCCCCTTACCAAAACCCGAACTTCCGTCCACAGCCGGGTATGCCGATACCTCATCAGCAATGGCAACGCGGGCATGCCGTTGACCCCCATTACCGCGGCGATCGCTACTGGGTAACCGACTGGCGTGCACGTCACCTCTATGCGCCACCGCGTGACCACCGTTGGTTGGCTGTGAATGGCGACTATGTGCTGGTGGCGATTGCCAGTGGGGTGATCGTGAACATTCTCAGCGGCTACTGACCCGCCGTATCGCACGCATGAAAAAGCCCGCTTTCGCGGGCTTTTTTTGTCGTTCAACCTACACCTGATCAGAAGTCCAGGTTCGATACCGACAGCGCGTTGCTTTCGATGAACTCGCGGCGAGGTTCCACTGCGTCGCCCATCAAGGTGTTGAAGATCTGATCGGCAGCGATCGCGTCTTCGATGGTGACCTTGAGCATGCGGCGCACGGTTGGGTCCATGGTGGTTTCCCACAGCTGGTCCGGGTTCATCTCACCCAGCCCTTTGTATCGCTGGATGGTGTGGCGCTTGGTGCTTTCGTTCATCAGCCAGTCCAGGCCTTCCTTGAACTCGACGATTGCCTTGCGGCGCTCGCCACGCTGCACATAAGCACCTTCGCCCAGCAGGCTTGCCAGCTTGGAACCGATGTTGACCACGGTACGGTAGTCGTTGCTGCCGAAGAAATCGCGGTTGAAGGTGATGTAGCTGGCCAGGCCGTGCGAGGTGATTTCCACTTCCGGCAGCCAGACATTGCGCTCCTTGTCTTCGCGCAGGCTGGCTTGATACGCCAGGCCCGACTTCTGGGTGCTGCTCAGACGCTCCTGGAACTTGGCCAGCCAGGCCTGCATCACAGCGTGGTCGCCCAGTTGCTCCAGGGTAACTTCCGGCAGGTAGATGAAGTGCTCGGTCAGCTCCTGTGGGTACAGGCGCGACAAACGCTTGAGGGTCTTCATCACGCCACGGAACTCGTTCACCAGGCTTTCCAGCTGAACGCCGGAAACCGCTGGCGCCGACTCGTCCAGGTGCAGGCTGGCATCTTCCAGGGCCGATTGGGTCATGTATTCTTCCATGGCCTCGTCGTCCTTGATGTACTGCTCCTGCTTGCCTTTCTTCACCTTGTACAACGGTGGCTGGGCAATGTAGATGTAGCCACGCTCGACCAGCTCCGGCAGCTGACGGAAGAAGAAGGTCAGCAGCAGGGTACGGATGTGCGAACCGTCAACGTCAGCATCGGTCATGATGATGATGTTGTGATAACGCAGTTTGTCGATGTTGTACTCTTCGCGACCGATACCACAGCCCAGTGCGGTGATCAGCGTACCGACCTCCTGGGACGAGATCATCTTGTCGAAGCGAGCCTTCTCGACGTTGAGGATCTTACCCTTCAACGGCAGGATCGCCTGAGTGCGACGGTTACGACCTTGCTTGGCCGAACCACCGGCGGAGTCACCCTCCACCAGGTACAGTTCGGAAAGGGCAGGGTCCTTCTCCTGGCAGTCGGCCAACTTGCCTGGCAAGCCCGCGATGTCCAGTGCACCTTTGCGGCGAGTCATTTCACGCGCCTTGCGCGCGGCTTCGCGGGCACGGGCGGCGTCGATCATCTTGCCGACAACAGCTTTGGCTTCGTTCGGGTTCTCGAGCAGGAAGTCCGAGAAGTACTTGTTCATCTCCTGTTCCACGGCGGTTTTCACCTCCGAGGAAACCAGCTTGTCTTTGGTCTGGGAGCTGAACTTGGGGTCAGGGACCTTGACCGAGATGATCGCGGTCAGGCCTTCACGGGCGTCATCGCCCGTGGTCGCCACCTTGTTCTTCTTGGCCAGGCCTTCCTGCTCGATGTAGCTGTTCAGGCTGCGGGTCAGCGAAGAACGGAAGCCCACCAAGTGAGTACCGCCATCGCGCTGCGGAATGTTGTTGGTGAAGCACAGCAGGTTTTCGTTGAAGCTGTCGTTCCACTGCAGGGCCACTTCAACACCCACACCATCGTCACGCTGGACGTTGAAGTGGAACACCTGGTTGTTCACCGGCGTCTTGTTGGTGTTCAGGTACTCGACGAACGCACGCAGGCCGCCTTCGTATTTGAAGAACTCTTCCTTACCGCTGCGTTCATCCTTGAGCAGAATGCCGACGCCCGAGTTGAGGAACGACAGTTCACGGATCCGCTTGGCCAGGATGTCCCAGCTGAAGTGGATGTTCTTGAACGTCTCAGCCGAAGGCTTGAAGTGGATGTGGGTACCGGTCGTTTCGCTGTCACCCACAATCGCCATCGGCGCTTGAGGGACACCATGAACGTAGGTTTGCTCCCAGATCTTGCCGCTGCGACGCACGGTCAGCACCAGCTTCTCGGACAGGGCGTTAACAACGGAAACACCCACACCGTGCAGGCCGCCCGAAACTTTGTACGAGTTGTCGTCGAACTTACCGCCGGCGTGCAGCACGGTCATGATGACCTCGGCTGCCGATACGCCTTCTTCTTTATGCACGTCAACCGGAATGCCGCGACCGTTGTCGCGCACGCTGATGGATTCATCCGTGTGGATGATGACAGTGATGTCATCGCAATGACCGGCGAGGGCTTCGTCGATCGAGTTGTCGACCACTTCGAAGACCATGTGGTGCAGGCCGCTACCATCATCGGTGTCGCCAATGTACATGCCGGGACGCTTGCGTACGGCATCCAAACCTTTCAGCACTTTAATGCTGGAGGAGTCGTACGTTTGATTTTCGCTCATGCCTTCACTCCCGATGGTCGTGGGTCTGGGTGATACGGCCCTGTTCCACGTGGAACAAAGCAACTGGCGTTTCCGTCTGCCAGCCTTCCCTCAGTAATTCGTGATCTACACAGGTGATGAACACCTGGCAGCGTAATTCTTCTAGCAAGCGGCACAATGCGCGGCGGTGTTGCTCGTCCAGTTCTGACGGCAAGTCATCCACGAGATAAATACAGTGACCGCGGCGAGCCTGGCTGACGAGGTGCCCTTGGGCAATGCGTAGCGCACACACCACAAGTTTCTGCTGCCCTCGCGACAGAATGTCGGCTGCGTTATTGGCAGCCAAACGAAGACGCAGATCAGCACGCTGCGGACCGGCCTGGGTGTGGCCCATTTGCTGGTCACGAAGAAGAGAGGAGGCGAGTACTTCGTTGAGTTCCCGGTCCTTGTCCCAGCCTCGGTAATAGCTCAGGGTCAACCCGTCAAGCTCGACCAGTTCGCTCAGGGTTCGCTCGAAGACGGGCTTCAAGGCCTTGATGTAGTTGCGACGGTATTCATCTATTTCCGCGCTGGCCAGGCACAATTCCCGATCCCAGGCGGCTTGCGAAGCTGGGTCAAGTGTACCATGCCGCAACCACGAGTTCCGCTGCCGGAGCGCCTTCTGCAGACGTTGCCAGGCAGGCAGAAAACGAGGTTCCACGTGGAACACTCCCCAATCCAGGAATTGGCGGCGAATTTTCGGGGCGCCTTCCAACAGCCTGAAACTGTCTGGGTTAATCAGCTGCAGGGGCAGCAACTCGGCCAACTGCGCCGCGCTTTTGGCATTCTGCCCGTCGATACGGATGGTGAAATCACCTTGCCGCTCGCGAGATACGCCCAGGTTGCTGGTGCCCCCCGACGTCAACTCAACCTCGCCAAACACGGTGCAAGCTGGCTGCTCGTACTGGATGACCGGGTTCAGACGGGTACTGCGGAACGAGCGCGCCAGCCCCAGCAAGTGCACAGCTTCGAGCACACTGGTTTTGCCGCTGCCGTTAGCACCGTAGAGGATGTTGATGCGGGGAGAGGGTGAGAGGGTCACCGGGTGCAGGTTGCGCACCGCGGTGACCATGATACGTCGAAGGGACATTCAGTCTGCTACAGGTTACAGACGCATCGGCATGACAACGTAGGAAGAGTCATCATTGCCAGCCTCCTGCAGCAGCGCACTGCTGTTGGAGTCGGACAGAATCAGACGCACTTGCTCGGTCGTCATCACGCCCAGCACATCCAGCAAGTAGCTGACGTTGAAGCCGATCTCCAGCGCGCTGCCGTTGTAGTCGACGCTGATCTCTTCTTCCGCTTCTTCTTGCTCAGGGTTGTTGGCCTGAATCTTCAGTTGGCCAGCGGCCAGTTGCAGGCGAATGCCGCGGTACTTTTCGTTGGACAGGATCGCGGTACGGCTGAATGCCTCACGCAGCGCCTGACGATCACCGACCACCAGCTTATCGCCACCCTTAGGCAGTACACGCTCGTAGTCCGGGAACTTGCCGTCCACCAGCTTGGAGGTGAAGGTGAACTCGCCGGTGGTTGCGCGAATGTGGTGTTGCCCCAGGACGATGCTGACCATGCCTTCCGGATCAGTCAGCAGGCGCGCGAGCTCCAGGATACCTTTGCGCGGCACGATCACCTGGTGGCGATCATCCTGCTCGATGGGCGCGCTCATGGAGCACAGCGCCAGGCGGTGGCCATCGGTAGAAACAGCGCGCAGGGTGTTACGCGACACCTCCAGCAGCATGCCGTTGAGGTAGTAGCGCACATCCTGTTGAGCCATGGCAAAGCTGGTGCGCTCGATCAGGCGGCGCAGCTTGCTCTGTTCCAAGTTGCAGGTCAGCGAGCCTGGGCCTTCTTCCACCGTCGGGAAGTCATTGGCGGGCAGGGTCGACAGGGTGAAGCGGCTGCGGCCGGCCTTGACCAACAGTTTTTGCTCGTCGACCTTGATATCGATCAGGACGTCGTTTGGCAGGCTTTTGCAGATGTCCATCAGCTTACGGGCCGGGACAGTGATTTCGCCAGGCTCGGCTGGCTCTTCCAGTTGCACGCGGCCTACCAGTTCGACTTCCAGGTCGGTACCGGTCAACGACAGCTGCTGGCCTTGCACAACCAGCAATACGTTAGACAGGACCGGCAAGGTCTGACGGCGCTCGACGACACCGGCGACCAGTTGCAGGGGTTTCAACAGGGCTTCGCGTTGAATGGTGAAATGCATGGTCTAGTCCCTTGCCTTCAATTAGCTGCGCAGACGGCCATCAGGTCGTCAGCGTCCGCAGCAGGTTCTTGTAGTCCTCGCGGATGTCCGCGTCGGATTCCTTCAGTTCGTTGATTTTGCGGCAGGCGTGCAGCACGGTCGTGTGGTCGCGACCACCAAACATGTCGCCGATCTCCGGCAGACTGTGGTTGGTCAGCTCCTTCGACAGGGCCATGGCTACCTGGCGCGGGCGCGCGACAGAACGCGAGCGACGCTTGGACAACAGATCGGAGATCTTGATCTTGTAGTACTCGGCCACTGTGCGCTGAATGTTATCCACACTGACCAGCTTGTCTTGCAGCGCCAGCAAGTCTTTGAGCGATTCGCGAATCAGTTCGATGGTGATGTCGCGGCCCATGAAGTGCGAGTGAGCGATCACCCGCTTCAGGGCACCTTCCAGTTCGCGGACGTTAGAGCGGATGCGCTGGGCAATAAAGAAGGCAGCGTCATGCGGCAGCTCGACTTTAGCCTGGTCCGCCTTCTTCATCAGAATCGCGACACGCGTTTCCAGCTCGGGAGGCTCTACCGCAACGGTGAGGCCCCAGCCGAAGCGGGATTTCAGACGTTCTTCCAGGCCTTCAATTTCCTTCGGGTAGCGGTCGGAGGTGAGGATCACCTGCTGGCCGCCCTCGAGCAGGGCGTTGAAGGTGTGGAAAAACTCTTCCTGGGAACGCTCTTTGCGGGCGAAGAACTGGATGTCGTCGATCAGCAACGCATCGACCGAGCGGTAGAAGCGCTTGAATTCGTTGATGGCATTGAGCTGCAGCGCCTTGACCATGTCCGCGACGAAACGCTCCGAATGCAAGTAGACCACCTTGGCATTCGGATTTTTCTTCAGCAGGTGGTTACCCACAGCATGCATCAAGTGGGTTTTACCCAAGCCCACACCCCCATAAAGGAAGAGCGGGTTGTAGCCATGCTTCGGGTTGTCGGCGACCTGCCAGGCAGCGGCCCGCGCCAGCTGGTTCGACTTACCTTCGACGAAGGTGTCGAACGTGAACGTGCGGTTCAGGTAACTGGTGTGCTTGAGGGCACCTTCAACCTGAACAGTGCGCTGTTCGGTGCGGGTGTTGGTAGCCGGTGCCGGCGCAGGCTCGGCCATGGCATCAAAGCTGTCACGCGACGAAGGCTCGGCAACCTCATTGACCTGCGCAGCTTCCACAGGCGCAGCGGCAGGCTCTACCGACATCGCAGCAGGCGCGGCTTTTTGTACCTGGGTCTGCGCCAGCGAAGCGGCCACAGCGGCACTGACCGGCGCATTGGGCGCGGCCCGCGGCGCCGAGCTGCGACGGCTGCCTATTAATAAGGAAAGGGCAGGCGCAATGCCGCTGCCGTTCTCACCCAACAGCTCGAGCAGACGACCCAGGTACTTTTCATTGACCCAATCGAGAACGAAACGGTTAGGCGCATAGACGCGCAACTCGTCGCCTTCGGCTTCGACCTGTAGCGGACGGATCCAGGTGTTGAATTGCTGGGCAGGCAGTTCATCGCGCAGAAGCTCCACGCACTGCTGCCAAAGTTCCACTGACACGGATATCCCCTGAGTTTGAAAGCCGGATGAGGCAAAAACAAACCGCCATTGTACCGGTCGAGCGATCAGTTATCCACATGTGGATACGTTAGGAGCCATGACAAAACAGCCATTTATCGACCAAAACGGCTTTATTGCGCTGTGCATAAGCTCTGTGGATAACCGCACCTGAGGGCTATGCACAACCCTGGGTTGAGATCTGTGGATAATTCACCTGTGGATAATGAGCACTTTAATCCACAGCTTCTGCGCATGCGGAGCACAAGCGCAGCACCGGATACCGACAGGGTTTCAAAACTCTGTACAGCCCGCTATTTCTGGGCTGCAGAACGTTATCCACAGAAAGTTATCCACTTAAGATTTATAAGTTCTTTAAGAAAGCTTTTTAAATGTCTCTTCTTTTTTTTCATGTTATCCCCCGATGTGCGTTCACGCTAAGGCCGTGTCTGGGCAGCGTCTGATCGACCGAGCCCGTCACGCCTTCTATAAGGAATGACTGGTTGGAAATTGACCTATTGGCTTGCTTTCTCTAGAATCGCCGGTCTCTTAAAAAGGGGGCCATCCCGGCCGTCGTCGACAAACCCAGGTAACACGCCATGAAACGTACTTTCCAACCAAGCACCATCAAGCGCGCGCGCACTCACGGTTTCCGTGCTCGTATGGCTACCAAGAACGGCCGCGCTGTTCTGTCGCGTCGTCGTGCCAAAGGCCGTAAGCGTCTGGCCATTTGATTTTTCGGCACAGGTGGTGAGTCAGGACTTCAGTCGGGAAAAGCGACTGCTTACACCCCGACATTTCAAAGCGGTCTTCGACTCCCCAACCGGCAAGGTTCCAGGGAAAAACCTGCTGATCCTTGCTCGCGAGAACGGCCTCGATCATCCGCGCCTTGGCCTGGTGATCGGCAAGAAGAGCGTCAAGCTCGCCGTTCAACGCAATCGCCTCAAGCGCTTGATGCGCGATTCCTTTCGTCTGAACCAGCAGATACTCGCTGGCCTGGACATCGTGATCGTCGCGCGCAAGGGATTGGGTGAGGTAGAAAACCCGGAATTGCATCAACACTTTGGCAAGCTCTGGAAACGCCTGGCGCGCAGCCGGCCTTCTCCAGCGGTTAGCGCCGATTCCGCAGGGGTAGACAGCCAAGATGCGTAAACTGGCACTCGTTCCGATCCAGTTTTACCGTTATGCCATCAGTCCTCTGATGGCCAGTCACTGTCGTTTCTTCCCCAGCTGCTCCTGTTACGCTTACGAAGCCATCGAAAACCATGGCTTATGGCGTGGTGGGTGGCTGGCCGTTCGTCGCCTGGGGCGTTGTCATCCGTGGAACGACGGCGGTTTCGATCCCGTTCCACCCGCTCCTTCCTCCCGAACTTCTTCGATAGCCGAGTAATCATGGATATTAAACGCACGATCCTGATCGCCGCGCTGGCAGTCGTGTCCTACGTCATGGTCCTGAAGTGGAACGATGACTACGGCCAAGCTGCCCTGCCGACTCAGAATACTGCTGCCAGCACTGTTGCTCCGGGCTTGCCCGATGGCGTGCCGGCCGGTAACAACGGTGCCAGCGCCGATGTACCGAGCGCCAACGCCGAATCGAGCCCTGCCGAACTGGCACCGGTCGCACTCAGCAAGGATCTGGTCCGCGTCAAGACCGATGTTCTGGAACTGGCTATCGACCCGGTGGGTGGTGACATCGTCCAGCTGAACCTGCCGAAGTACCCACGCCGTCAGGACCACCCGAACATTCCGTTCCAGTTGTTCGACAACGGTGGCGAGCGTGTTTACCTGGCCCAGAGCGGCCTGACCGGCGCCAATGGCCCGGACGCCCGTTCCACGGGTCGCCCGCTGTACGCGGCTGAACAGCGCAACTACCAGCTGGCCGATGGCCAGGAACAACTGGTGGTGGACCTGAAGTTCAGCGACAACGGTGTGAACTACATCAAGCGCTTCAGCTTCAAGCGCGGTGAGTACGACCTGACCGTCAGCTACCTGATCGACAACCAGAGCAGCCAGGCTTGGAGCGGCAACATGTTTGCCCAGCTCAAGCGTGACGCCAGTGGCGATCCGTCTTCGAGCACGGCGACCGGCACCGCTACCTACCTGGGCGCCGCCCTGTGGACAGCTGCCGAGCCGTACAAGAAAGTGTCGATGAAGGACATCGACAAAGGTAGTTTGAAAGAAAATGTGTCCGGCGGCTGGGTCGCCTGGCTGCAGCACTACTTCGTCACTGCCTGGATCCCGGCCAAGTCGGACAACAACGTTGTCCAGACCCGCAAGGACAGCCAAGGCAACTACATCATCGGCTACACCGGCCCAGCCATCAGCGTTCCTGCTGGCGGCAAGGTCGAAACCAGCGCCATGCTGTACGCCGGTCCGAAGATCCAGTCCAAGCTCAAAGAGTTGTCCCCAGGCCTGGAACTGACCGTCGACTACGGCTTCCTGTGGTTCATTGCCCAACCGATCTTCTGGCTGCTGCAACATATCCACAGCCTGCTGGGTAACTGGGGCTGGTCGATCATCGTCCTGACCATGCTGATCAAAGGCCTGTTCTTCCCGCTGTCGGCTGCCAGCTACCGCTCGATGGCGCGCATGCGTGCCGTGGCGCCGAAGCTCGCTGCGCTGAAGGAACGCTTCGGTGATGATCGCCAGAAGATGTCCCAGGCGATGATGGAGCTGTACAAGAAAGAGAAGATCAACCCGCTGGGTGGCTGCCTGCCGATCCTGGTTCAGATGCCGGTATTCCTGGCCCTGTACTGGGTACTGCTGGAAAGCGTAGAAATGCGCCAGGCCCCATGGATGCTGTGGATCACTGACCTGTCGATCAAGGATCCGTTCTTCATCCTGCCGATCATCATGGGCGCCACCATGTTCATTCAGCAGCGTCTGAACCCGACGCCGCCGGATCCGATGCAGGCCAAGGTAATGAAAATGATGCCAATCATCTTCACCTTCTTCTTCCTGTGGTTCCCGGCTGGCCTGGTGCTGTACTGGGTTGTGAACAACTGCCTGTCGATTTCGCAGCAGTGGTACATCACCCGCAATATCGAAGCAGCGACTAAAAAAGCTGCTGCTTGACGGGCTGCTAGTCTGTGAATAAAAACGCCCCCTAGTGGGGCGTTTTTGCTATCTGTCGTTTTTGTCGTAGAGGCTTTCGAGCATGAACACTGTGCGTGAGACCATCGCTGCCATCGCTACCGCCCAAGGCCGCGGTGGCGTGGGCATTGTCCGCTTGTCTGGCCCTCTGGCGGCCAAGGCAGGCCAGCTCATCACCGGCCGCACCCTGACGCCTCGCCATGCGCATTACGGGCCCTTCCGTGATGACCAGGGCCTGGTCCTGGACGAAGGCATCGCGTTGTACTTCCCGGGGCCGAACTCGTTCACCGGTGAGGATGTGCTCGAGCTGCAGGGGCATGGTGGGCCGGTGGTCCTCGACATGCTGCTGCAACGCTGTGTACAACTTGGTTGCCGCCTGGCCCGGCCCGGTGAGTTCAGCGAGCGTGCGTTTCTCAACGACAAGCTCGACCTGGCGCAAGCCGAGGCGATCGCCGACCTTATCGAGGCCAGCTCCAGCCAGGCCGCGCGCAATGCCTTGCGTTCGCTACAAGGTGAGTTCTCCAAGCGTGTGCACAGCCTTACCGAGGCGCTGATCGCCTTGCGGATCTATGTCGAAGCGGCGATCGACTTTCCTGAGGAGGAGATCGACTTCCTCGCCGATGGCCACGTGCTGTCGATGCTGGACGCGGTGCGTGGCGAGTTGTCCACAGTGCAACGCGAAGCCGGGCAGGGCGCTTTGCTGCGCGATGGCATGACCGTAGTTATTGCCGGCCGTCCGAATGCGGGTAAATCCAGCCTGCTGAACCGCCTTGCGGGCCGCGAAGCCGCCATCGTCACCGACATCGCCGGCACCACCCGCGACATCCTGCGTGAACATATCCACATCGATGGCATGCCGTTGCATGTGGTCGACACTGCAGGCCTGCGTGATACCGATGACCATGTGGAAAGAATCGGCGTCGAGCGGGCGCTCAAGGCCATTGGCGAAGCGGATCGTGTGTTGCTGGTGGTGGATTCCACAGCCCCGGAAGCCGCAGACCCGTTTGCCCTCTGGCCGGAGTTCCTCGATCAGCGGCCAGACCCTGGCAAAGTCACCCTGATCCGCAACAAGGCTGACCTCAGTGGTGAGGCCGTGGGCCTGGAACAGTGTGACGACGGCCATGTGACCATCACCCTCAGCGCCAAGGACGACGACAGTGGCTTGCAGTTGCTGCGCGACCACCTCAAGGCCTGCATGGGTTATGAACAGACCGCTGAGAGCGGCTTCAGCGCCCGCCGGCGCCACCTCGATGCCCTGCGCCAGGCCTGCGATCACCTGGAGCATGGCCGCGCGCAATTGACCCTCGCGGGGGCCGGTGAGCTGCTGGCTGAGGACTTGCGACAGGCTCAGCAGGCCCTGGGAGAGATCACAGGGGCGTTCAGCTCGGATGACCTGTTGGGGCGCATCTTCTCCAGTTTCTGCATCGGTAAGTAATCCACAGGCCTTCAAAAGGCACTCGCACCACCAGGCCGCTCCTTCGGGAGCGGCTTTTTTTTGCCCGGCGATTGGTTAGCAAGGGGCTGTGGAGAGCAAAAGCACGGCTCGACTTCCGGTTTTATTTCATCCACAGCAGCCAAAACACTCGCCTGTACCCTGTGGAAAACCCTCCATCAGCTCTCTTGATAACCCCCTCTTTTTCTTGAGGAAAAAACCGCTTGTGCATAAGTAGCACTTTAATCCACAGGCTAAAGGACGTTATCCAGAGGCCTTATGGCACTTGGATAACAGGGTTTAATTTCTCTGTACACAGCGGAGTGTAAGGGCTGTGTAACCTTATCCACAGAAAGGTGTGTGCATAAGAATAAACATAAAAACAAAGCTTTTTTAAATCTCTCTTCGTTGTTTTTGTTGTCTGCCACTCATCCACAGCCTGATCAAATTTTGCGCAAGCGGTTCCTTTGCAAGGGGGTAAGTCCCTATACTTGTCCGCTTACCTTCTCTATTCGCAAAAACAGGCACGAGGTGCGTGGTGGATTTCCCTTCCCGTTTTGAAGTGATCGTCATCGGCGGCGGCCATGCCGGTACCGAGGCTGCGCTTGCGTCTGCACGCATGGGTGTGAAAACCCTGCTGCTGACCCATAACGTGGAAACCCTCGGTCACATGAGCTGCAACCCCGCGATTGGCGGTATTGGCAAAAGCCATCTGGTCAAAGAGATCGATGCGCTCGGCGGTGCCATGGCATTGGCCACCGACATGAGCGGCATCCAGTTCCGCGTTTTGAACAACCGCAAAGGCCCGGCCGTACGCGCCACCCGAGCGCAAGCTGACCGCGCCATTTACAAGGCTGTGGTTCGCGAAATCCTGGAAAACCAGCCAAACCTGTGGATATTCCAGCAGTCCTGCGACGACCTGATCGTCGAACAGGACCAAGTCAAAGGCGTGGTGACCCAGATGGGTCTGCGCTTCTTTGCCGACTCCGTGGTGCTGACGACCGGGACCTTCCTCGGTGGCCTTATCCACATCGGTTTGCAAAACCATTCCGGCGGTCGCGCCGGCGATCCGCCTTCGATTGCCCTGGCGCACCGCATGCGTGAACTGCCGCTGCGCGTAGGCCGTTTGAAAACCGGTACCCCGCCGCGTATCGATGGCCGGTCGGTAGACTTCTCGGTCATGACCGAGCAACCGGGCGATACGCCGATCCCGGTCATGTCGTTCATGGGCAACGCGCAGATGCATCCGCGCCAGGTGAGCTGCTGGATTACCCACACCAACGCCCGCACCCACGAAATCATCGCGTCGAACCTCGACCGTTCGCCGATGTACTCGGGTGTGATCGAAGGTGTTGGCCCGCGCTACTGCCCATCGATCGAAGACAAGATCCACCGTTTTGCCGACAAGGAAAGCCACCAGGTATTCATCGAGCCGGAAGGCCTGAACACCCATGAGCTGTACCCCAACGGCATCTCGACGTCGCTGCCGTTCGACGTGCAGCTGGAGCTGGTGCGCTCGATTCGCGGCATGGAAAACGCCCACATCGTGCGCCCGGGCTACGCCATCGAGTACGACTACTTCGACCCGCGTGACCTGAAGTACAGCCTCGAGACCAAGGTCATCGGCGGCCTGTTCTTCGCTGGCCAGATCAACGGCACCACCGGTTACGAAGAAGCCGGTGCACAAGGCCTGTTGGCCGGTACCAACGCTGCACTGCGTGCGCAAGGCCGCGAAAGCTGGTGCCCGCGCCGCGACGAGGCGTACATCGGCGTACTGGTCGACGACCTGATCACCCTGGGTACCCAGGAGCCGTACCGCATGTTCACCTCGCGTGCCGAGTACCGGCTGATCCTGCGCGAAGACAACGCCGACCTGCGCCTGACCGAAAAAGGCCGCGAACTGGGCCTGATCGATGACCAGCGTTGGGCCGCGTTCTGCGCCAAGCGTGACGGCATCGAGCGTGAGGAACAGCGCCTGAAGTCGACCTGGGTTCGCCCGAATACCCCGCAGGGCCAGGCAGTTGTGGATAAGTTCGGCACGCCGTTGAGCCACGAATACAGCCTGCTCAACCTGCTGGCGCGGCCGGAAATCGACTACGCCGGCCTGATCGAGGCCACCGGTGGTGATGAAATTGATCCACAGGTTGCCGAGCAGGTCGAGATCAAGACCAAGTACGCGGGCTACATCGACCGCCAGCAGGACGAAATCGCTCGGCTGCGCGCCAGCGAAGACACCCGCCTGCCTGTGGATATCGACTACACCACGATTTCTGGCCTGTCGAAGGAAATCCAGGGCAAGCTTGGCCAGACCCGTCCCGAGACGTTGGGTCAGGCTTCGCGTATCCCTGGTGTGACACCAGCGGCCATTTCGCTGCTGCTGATTCATCTGAAAAAACGCGGCGCAGGCCGCGAATTGGAGCAAAGCGCTTGAGTTCCCTGGTCACCCCGCAACACGCCGAAGAATTGTCCACAGGCGCGCGCCAGCTCGGCATCGAGCTGAGCGCGCAGCAGCACGAGATGCTGCTGGGCTACCTGGCCCTGTTGATCAAATGGAACAAGGCCTACAACCTGACTGCCGTGCGTGATCCGGACGAGATGGTTTCGCGGCATCTGCTCGACAGCCTCAGCGTCATGTCGTTTATCCACAGCGAGCGCGATAACTGGCTGGATGTCGGCAGTGGGGGTGGCATGCCAGGCATACCCTTGGCTATCCTGCACCCGCACAAGCAAGTGACGGTTCTGGACAGCAATGGCAAGAAGACCCGCTTCCTGACCCAGGTCAAAATGGAACTCAAGCTGGACAACCTGCAGGTTATCCACAGCCGGGTCGAAGCATTCAAACCGGCGCAACCGTTCAGCGGAATCATCTCTCGTGCCTTCAGCAGCATGGAGAACTTCACCAACTGGACCCGCCATCTGGGCGACACCGGGACGCAATGGCTTGCAATGAAGGGGCTGCATCCTGCCGATGAACTGGTAGCATTGCCCGCAGACTTCACAGTGGAAAGCGAGCAGGCCCTGACCGTTCCGGGTTGCCAGGGCCAGCGCCATCTGCTGATACTGCGCCGCAAGGCATGACTGGGAACACGCGCATCAATGGCTAAGGTATTCGCAATCGCGAACCAGAAAGGTGGTGTGGGCAAGACCACCACCTGTATCAATCTCGCCGCTTCGCTGGCCGCGACCAAACGTCGTGTGCTGCTGATCGACCTCGATCCGCAAGGCAATGCCACCATGGGCAGCGGTGTCGACAAGCACGAGCTCGAGCACTCGGTATACGACCTGCTGATCGGGGAATGCGACCTGGCTCAGGCCATGCATTACTCCGAGCACGGTGGTTTCCAGCTGTTGCCGGCCAACCGTGACCTGACCGCCGCCGAAGTGGTGCTGCTGGAAATGCAGGTCAAGGAAAGCCGCCTGCGCAACGCCCTGGCGCCGATCCGCGAGAACTACGACTTCATTCTCATCGACTGTCCGCCGTCGTTGTCGATGCTGACGCTGAACGCGTTGGTGGCCTCCGATGGCGTCATCATCCCCATGCAGTGCGAGTACTACGCACTGGAAGGTCTCAGTGACCTTGTGGATAACATCAAGCGCATCGCCGCCCGGTTGAACCCGGAGCTGAAGATCGAAGGCCTGTTGCGGACCATGTTCGACCCGCGCCTGAGCCTGAACAACGATGTTTCGGCCCAGCTCAAGGAACACTTCGGCGAGCAGCTGTACGACACGGTCATCCCGCGCAACATTCGCCTGGCCGAGGCCCCAAGCTTCGGCATGCCGGCCCTGGCCTACGACAAGCAATCGCGTGGCGCGCTGGCTTATCTGGCCCTGGCTGGGGAACTGGTACGCCGTCAGCGCCGTCCATCCCGCACTGCACAAACAACTTAAGGAATCCGTATGGCCGTTAAGAAACGGGGTCTCGGACGTGGGTTGGATGCACTGCTCAGTGGTCCTTCCGTCAGCGCGCTCGAAGAGCAGGCTGTCAAGATCGACCAGAAAGAACTGCAACACCTGCCGGTCGAGCTGATTCAACGTGGCAAGTACCAGCCGCGTCGCGACATGGACCCGGTGGCGCTGGAAGAACTCGCGCACTCGATTCGCACCCATGGCGTGATGCAGCCGATCGTGGTTCGCCCGATTGCCGACAACCGCTACGAGATCATCGCCGGTGAGCGCCGTTGGCGCGCCACCCAGCAGGCTGGCCTGGACACCGTGCCGGCCATGGTCCGCGAAGTGCCGGACGAAACGGCCATTGCCATGGCGCTGATCGAGAACATCCAGCGCGAAGACCTCAACCCCCTGGAAGAGGCCCTCGCGCTGCAGCGCCTGCAGCAGGAGTTCGAACTGACCCAGCAGCAAGTAGCGGATGCCGTGGGCAAGTCGCGGGTTACCGTGGCCAACCTGCTGCGCCTGATCACCCTGCCTGAAGCGATCAAGACCATGCTCGCCCATGGTGACCTGGAGATGGGTCATGCGCGCGCTTTGCTCGGTCTTGAAGAGCATCGTCAGGAAGAGGGGGCGCGTCATGTTGTCGCACGTGGCCTCACCGTGCGCCAAACCGAGGCACTGGTGCGTCAATGGCTCAGCGATAAGCCTGATCCGGTCGAACCGAGCAAACCTGATCCGGATATCGCACGCCTTGAACAGCGGCTCGCAGAGCGCCTGGGCTCTGCCGTACAGATCCGTCATGGCAACAAGGGCAAGGGCCAGTTGGTTATTCGCTATAACTCGCTTGACGAGTTGCAAGGCGTCCTTGCTCACATCCGCTGAAACAATTCCTGTTGTAGCGCGCAGTCGGAAATCACTACGAAGAGTTGAATAGGGGTTAATCCACCCCTATACTCTGCGCGCATTTTGTCGGCACAAATTATGCCAAGTCATAGCTGACTTGTTGGTCGACTTCCGAGGAGCAGTTGTGATGGAAATACGCACGCCAAACCGCTTGCCTTTCCATCGCTGGGCGGTTTTTCCGGTACTGCTGACTCAATGTGTTGTACTGCTGTTGGCAACGTTGGTGTTGTGGCAGTGGAAAGGGGCGGTCAGTGGATATTCAGGTCTCTGCGGAGGTTTGATTGCCTGGCTACCCAATGTGTATTTCGCCTGGAAGGCATTTCGCTTCAGCGGAGCCCGGGCAGCGCAGGCCATCGTCAAGTCGTTCTACGCTGGCGAGGCAGGCAAAATGATTTTGACGGCAGTGCTGTTTGCACTGACCTTCGCAGGAGTGAAGCCATTGGCGCCGTTAGCAGTATTCGGCGTCTTCCTGCTGACCCTAATGGTCAGCTGGTTCGCGCCACTGCTAATGAATAAAAGACTTTCGAGACCTTAGGGCGTTTGAGGCAACCATGGCAGCAGAAACCGCTTCGGGCTATATCCAGCACCACTTGCAGAACCTGACCTACGGTCAACTACCAGACGGCAGCTGGGGCTTCGCCCATTCGGCTGCAGAAGCCAAGGCAATGGGCTTCTGGGCGTTCCACCTGGACACCCTGGGCTGGTCCGTTGCGCTGGGTCTGATCTTCCTGTTCATCTTCCGCATGGCGGCGAAGAAGGCGACCTCCGGCCAACCTGGCGGTCTGCAGAACTTCGTCGAAGTGATGGTCGACTTCGTCAACGGCAGCGTGAAGGACTCCTTCCACGGCCGTAGCCCGGTGATCGCACCGCTGGCGCTGACCATCTTCGTCTGGGTATTCCTGATGAACGCCGTCGACCTGGTACCGGTCGACTGGATTCCTCAGCTGGCCATCCTGATCTCCGGTGATCCGCACATTCCGTTCCGCGCCGTGTCGACCACCGACCCGAACGCGACCCTGGCCATGGCCTTCAGCGTGTTCGCCCTGATCATCTTCTACAGCATCAAGGTCAAGGGCCTGGGCGGCTTCATCGGTGAGCTGACCCTGCACCCGTTCGGCAGCAAGAACATCTTTGTACAGATCCTGCTGATCCCGGTGAACTTCCTGCTCGAATTCGTCACCCTGATCGCCAAGCCGATCTCGCTGGCACTGCGTCTGTTCGGCAACATGTACGCCGGTGAGCTGGTGTTCATCCTGATCGCCGTCATGTTCGGCTCCGGCCTGCTCTGGCTGAGCGGCCTGGGTGTGGTGCTGCAATGGGCGTGGGCTGTGTTCCACATCCTGATCATCACCCTGCAAGCTTTCATCTTCATGATGCTGACCATCGTCTACCTGTCGATGGCGCACGAAGATAACCATTAAGACCGCCTGGCGTGTCTGATAGCCTTCCTCGCCGGTACGGGGGGAGGGCTTAAAAAGTCCGCAAGGGCAGCTGTACTCACGATTTGTTTTACCGCTTCAAACTAAAAACCTAACCAATACGACGTAAAAGTCGGGAGGAAAGATGGAAACTGTAGTTGGTCTGACCGCTATCGCTGTTGCTCTGCTGATCGGCCTGGGTGCTCTGGGTACCGCCATTGGTTTCGGCCTGCTGGGCGGCAAATTCCTGGAAGGCGCTGCTCGTCAACCAGAAATGGTTCCGATGCTGCAGGTTAAAATGTTCATCGTTGCCGGTCTGCTCGACGCCGTAACCATGATCGGTGTTGGTATCGCTCTGTTCTTCACCTTCGCGAATCCGTTCGTTGGTCAGATCGCCGGCTAATCACTCGTCACCACGAGTTGATTTGCTGTATGAATTAAGACCGAGCGAGGTGTTGGCGTGAACATTAATGCAACCCTGATTGGCCAATCCGTTGCTTTCCTGATTTTTGTACTCTTCTGCATGAAGTACGTATGGCCTCCGGTCATCACTGCTCTGCAAGAGCGCCAAAAGAAGATTGCCGATGGCTTGGACGCTGCCAACCGCGCAGCTCGCGACCTGGAGCTGGCCCAAGAGAAAGCGGGTCAGCAACTGCGTGAAGCTAAAGCACAGGCAGCCGAAATCATTGAGCAAAGCAAGAAACGCGCTGCTCAGCTTGTCGAGGAAGCCCGTGAACAGGCCCGCGTCGAAGCTGACCGTGTGAAGGCTCAGGCTCTGGCCGAGATCGAACAGGAACTGAACAGCGCTAAAGACGCCCTGCGTGCCCAAGTGGGTGCTCTGGCCGTTGGCGGTGCTGAAAAGATCCTTGGCGCCACAATCGATCAAAACGCGCATGCGGAGCTGGTTAACAAACTGGCCGCTGAAATTTAAGCGAGGGCGATCATGGCAGAACTGACCACGTTGGCCCGACCTTACGCTAAGGCTGCCTTTGAGCATGCCCAGGCCCATCAGCAACTGGCCAATTGGTCAGCCATGCTCGGCCTGGCTGCTGCGGTGTCGCAAGACGACACCATGCAGCGCCTGCTCAAGGCCCCGCGACTGACGAGCGCAGAAAAGGCCGCCACGTTCATTGACGTGTGCGGTGACAAGTTCAATGCACAGGCACAGAATTTCATTCATGTTGCCGCGGAAAACGACCGTCTCCTGCTTCTGCCGGAGATTGCCGCTCTGTTCGACCTGTACAAGGCCGAGCAAGAGAAATCCGTGGACGTGGAAGTCACCAGTGCCTTCGCGTTGAACCAAGAACAGCAAGACAAACTCGCCAAGGTTCTCAGTGCACGGTTAGGCCAGGAAGTGCGCCTGCACGCGTCGGAGGATGCCAGCCTGATTGGCGGCGTCGTCATCCGCGCTGGTGACCTGGTAATCGATGGCTCTGTTCGCGGCAAAATCGCGAAACTGGCCGAAGCATTGAAATCTTGAGTTTGAAGGGGCAGCAGAGCAATGCAGCAACTCAATCCTTCCGAAATTAGTGAAATCATCAAGGGCCGCATCGACAACCTCGATGTGAGCTCCCAAGCCCGTAACGAAGGTACCGTCGTTTCGGTTTCCGACGGTATCGTGCGGATCCACGGTCTGGCCGACGTCATGTACGGCGAAATGATCGAGTTCCCTGGCGGCGTCTACGGCATGGCCCTGAACCTGGAGCAAGACTCCGTAGGTGCAGTGATCCTGGGTGCATACGACACCCTCGCCGAAGGCATGAGCGCCAAGTGCACCGGCCGCATCCTGGAAGTTCCGGTTGGTAAGGAACTGCTGGGTCGCGTCGTTGACGCACTGGGCAACCCGATCGACGGCAAAGGCCCGCTGGGCAACACTCAGACCGACGCGGTCGAGAAAGTTGCTCCAGGCGTGATCTGGCGTAAGTCGGTAGACCAGCCTGTACAGACTGGCTACAAGTCCGTTGACGCCATGATCCCTGTCGGCCGTGGCCAGCGTGAGCTGATCATCGGTGACCGTCAGATCGGCAAGACCGCCATGGCCATCGACGCCATCATCAACCAGAAAGACTCCGGTATTTTCTGTGTGTATGTTGCTGTCGGCCAGAAGCGTTCCACCGTTGCCAACATCGTTCGCAAGCTGGAAGAAAACGACGCACTGAAAAACACCATCGTGGTGGTTGCCAGTGCTTCGGAATCCGCCGCACTGCAATTCCTGGCGCCATACGCCGGTTGCACCATGGGCGAGTTCTTCCGTGACCGCGGTGAAGACGCACTGATCGTTTACGATGACCTGTCCAAGCAGGCCGTTGCCTACCGTCAGATCTCCCTGCTGCTGCGCCGTCCACCAGGACGTGAAGCGTACCCAGGCGACGTGTTCTATCTCCACTCCCGTCTGCTGGAGCGTGCATCGCGCGTTTCGGAAGAGTACGTCGAGAAGTTCACCAACGGTGCTGTGACTGGCAAAACCGGTTCCCTGACCGCGCTGCCGATCATCGAAACCCAGGCTGGCGACGTTTCCGCGTTCGTTCCGACCAACGTGATCTCGATCACCGACGGTCAGATCTTCCTGGAATCGGCCATGTTCAACTCGGGCATCCGCCCTGCAGTGAACGCCGGTGTTTCGGTATCCCGCGTAGGTGGTGCCGCTCAGACCAAGATCATCAAGAAGCTGTCCGGTGGTATTCGTACCGCTCTGGCTCAGTACCGTGAACTGGCTGCATTCGCCCAGTTCGCTTCCGATCTGGACGAAGCGACCCGCAAGCAGCTGGAGCATGGTCAGCGCGTTACCGAGCTGATGAAGCAGAAGCAGTACGCGCCAATGTCCATCGCGGACATGGCCCTGTCGCTGTACGCCGCTGAGCGTGGTTTCCTGACTGACGTAGAAGTCTCCAAGATCGGTAGCTTCGAGCAAGCACTGATCGCCTTCTTCAACCGTGATCACGCTGAACTGATGGCGAAGATCAACGTGAAGGGTGACTTCAACGACGAAATCGACGCTGGCCTGAAAGCCGGTATCGAGAAGTTCAAGGCCACCCAGACCTGGTAAGCCGCAGCGGGGGCCCAGGCCCCCGCTTGCTAACCTGATAGGTGATACATGGCAGGCGCAAAAGAGATTCGCAGTAAGATTGCGAGCATCAAAAGCACGCAAAAAATTACCAGCGCCATGGAGAAAGTGGCGGTCAGCAAAATGCGCAAGGCACAAATGCGCATGGCTGCTAGCCGTCCTTACGCGGAGCGTATCCGCCAGGTGATCGGTCATCTGGCCAACGCCAACCCGGAATACCGCCACCCTTTCATGATCGAGCGCCCTGTTAAGCGCACCGGTTATATCGTGGTGAGCAGTGACCGTGGTCTGTGCGGTGGCTTGAACACCAACCTGTTCAAGGCCCTGGTCAAGGACATGAACGCAAACCGCGAACAGGGCGTGGAAATCGACCTGTGCGTGATCGGCAGCAAGGGTGCGACTTTCTTCCGCATCTTTGGCGGCAACGTCGTAGCCGCGATCAGCCACCTGGGCGAAGAGCCATCGATCAACGATCTGATCGGCTCCGTCAAAGTGATGCTGGACGCCTACCTGGACGGCCGTATCGATCGCCTCTCCGTGGTTTCGAACAAGTTCATCAATACCATGACCCAGAAGCCAACGGTCGAGCAATTGGTACCGTTGGTGGCAACCCCGGATCAGGATCTCAAGCATCACTGGGATTACCTGTACGAACCCGACGCAAAAGAGCTGCTGGACGGCTTGATGGTGCGTTATGTGGAGTCGCAGGTATACCAGGCGGTGGTCGAGAACAACGCTGCTGAACAAGCGGCCCGGATGATCGCCATGAAGAACGCCACAGACAACGCCGGTGATTTGATCAAAGAGCTTCAGTTGATCTACAACAAGGCGCGTCAGGCTGCGATCACCCAGGAGATCTCGGAAATCGTCGGCGGCGCTGCCGCGGTTTAACGGTTCACATATTCAGAGGATCCAGCTATGAGTAGCGGACGTATCGTTCAAATCATCGGCGCCGTCATCGACGTGGAATTCCCACGTGACGTCGTGCCGAGTGTATACAACGCGCTGAAAGTACAAGGCGCGGAAACCACCCTCGAAGTTCAGCAGCAGCTGGGCGACGGCGTGGTTCGTACTATTGCGATGGGCTCGACCGAAGGCTTGAAGCGCGGTCTGGATGTCGTCGACACCGGCGCTGCCATTTCCGTTCCTGTTGGTAAGGCCACCCTGGGCCGTATCATGGACGTACTGGGCAACCCGATCGACGAAGCCGGCCCGATCGGTGAAGAAGAGCGTCGCGGTATCCACCAGCCAGCGCCTTCGTTCGCTGACCAGGCAGGCGGCAACGACCTGCTGGAAACCGGCATCAAGGTTATCGACCTGGTTTGCCCGTTCGCCAAGGGTGGTAAAGTTGGTCTGTTTGGTGGTGCCGGTGTCGGCAAGACCGTAAACATGATGGAACTGATCCGTAACATCGCCATGGAACACAGCGGTTACTCCGTGTTCGCTGGTGTGGGTGAGCGTACTCGTGAGGGTAACGACTTCTACCACGAGATGAAGGACTCCAACGTTCTCGACAAAGTAGCGCTGGTCTACGGTCAGATGAACGAGCCACCAGGAAACCGTCTGCGCGTAGCGCTGACCGGCCTGACCATGGCTGAGAAGTTCCGTGACGAAGGTAACGACGTTCTGCTGTTTGTCGACAACATCTATCGTTACACCCTGGCCGGTACTGAAGTATCCGCACTGCTGGGCCGTATGCCTTCGGCAGTAGGTTACCAGCCGACCCTGGCTGAAGAGATGGGCGTTCTGCAAGAGCGCATCACCTCCACCAAGGAAGGTTCGATCACCTCCGTCCAGGCCGTATACGTACCTGCGGACGACTTGACCGACCCGTCGCCAGCGACCACCTTCGCCCACTTGGACGCCACCGTCGTTCTGTCCCGTGACATCGCCTCCCTGGGTATCTACCCAGCGGTCGACCCACTGGACTCGACTTCGCGCCAGCTGGACCCGAACGTGATCGGCAACGAGCACTACGACACCGCGCGTGGCGTTCAGTATGTTCTGCAGCGCTACAAAGAGCTGAAAGACATCATCGCCATCCTGGGTATGGACGAACTGTCCGAGACCGACAAGCAACTGGTAGCCCGCGCTCGTAAGATCCAGCGCTTCCTGTCGCAGCCGTTCTTCGTGGCCGAAGTCTTCACCGGTTCGCCAGGCAAGTACGTTTCCCTGAAAGACACCATCGCTGGCTTCAGCGGCATCCTCAAAGGTGACTACGACCACCTGCCAGAACAAGCGTTCTACATGGTCGGCAGCATCGACGAAGCGATCGAGAAAGCCAAGAAACTGTAATTCCTGCGCCCCGCAAGGGGCGCTATCAGGTTGAGGCAAGCAGATGGCTATGACAGTCCATTGCGATATCGTCAGCGCGGAAGGAGAGATTTTCTCCGGTCTGGTCGAGATGGTGGTTGCGCACGGTAACCTGGGTGATCTTGGTATCGCTCCGGGCCACGCGCCGCTGATCACCAATCTGAAGCCAGGTCCGATCACGCTGACCAAGCAGGGTGGCGCCCAAGAGGTGTTCTACATCTCTGGTGGTTTCCTCGAGGTTCAGCCGAACATGGTCAAGGTGCTTGCCGATACCGTGCAACGTGCTGCAGACCTGGATGAAGCTCAGGCTCAGGAAGCCCTCAAGGCTGCCGAGAACGCCCTGAATCTGAAAGGCGCGGACTTCGACTACGGCGCCGCCGCCGCACGTCTGGCCGAGGCCGCAGCTCAGCTGCGTACCGTCCAGCAAATGCGCAAAGGCAAGTAATCGGCCCTGGGCTGATCACTTCTGTTGCGATTGAGTAAAAGGGTAGCCTCGGCTACCCTTTTTCTTTTTCCGAATTTCTCCCCCCGGTCATTTCACTGACCGCCCAGGATTGGTAGCCAGTAATGTCACTCGATATCGTTATTCTCGCCGCCGGCCAAGGTACCCGCATGCGCTCGGCGCTGCCCAAGGTGCTGCACCCGGTTGCCGGCAACTCCATGCTTGGCCATGTTATCCACAGCGCGCGTCAACTCCAGCCGCAAGGTATCCACGTGGTCATTGGCCATGGTGCCGAGCAGGTGCGTGAGCGCCTGGCAGCTGACGATCTGAACTTTGTCATGCAGGACAAGCAGCTGGGCACAGGCCATGCCGTGGCCCAGGCGCTGCCAGCATTGTCCGCTGACACCGTTCTGGTGCTGTACGGTGATGTGCCGTTGATCGAGGTGGAGACCTTGCAGCGCCTGTTGGCCAAGGCCAATGATCAACAGCTGGGCTTGCTCACGGTCACCCTCGAAGACCCGACCGGCTATGGCCGTATCGTGCGTGACGAGCAGGGCAAGGTGACGGCCATCGTTGAGCACAAGGATGCCAGCGACGCGCAGAAAGCGATCAAGGAAGGCAACACCGGCATTCTGGCTCTGCCTGCGGCGCGCCTGGCGGACTGGATGAGCCGCTTGTCGAATAACAATGCCCAAGGCGAGTACTACCTGACCGACGTCATCGCCATGGCGGTGTCCGATGGCCTGGTGGTTGCCACCGAGCAACCCGAAGACCCGATGGAAGTGCAGGGCGCCAACGACCGTCGCCAGCTGTCCGAGCTCGAGCGCCACTATCAGCTGCGCGCAGGCCGCCGCCTGATGGCCCAGGGCGTCACCCTGCGTGACCCGGCGCGGTTCGATGTACGGGGTGAAGTGACCGTTGGTCGCGATGTGCTGATCGACATCAACGTGATCCTCGAAGGCCAGGTGGTCATCGAAGACGGCGTAGAGATCGGCCCCAACTGCGTGATCAAGAACAGCACCCTGCGCAAGGGTGTGGTGGTCAAGGCTAACAGCCACATCGAAGGTGCGGTGATGGGCGAGGGCAGCGATGCCGGCCCGTTCGCTCGCCTGCGCCCCGGCAGCGTGCTGGATGCCAAGGCCCATGTGGGTAACTTCGTCGAGCTGAAAAACGCTCACTTGGGCGAAGGCGCCAAGGCAGGCCACCTGAGCTACCTGGGCGACGCCGAAATCGGCGCGCGCACCAACATCGGCGCTGGCACCATCACCTGCAACTATGATGGCGCCAACAAGTTCAAGACCGTGATGGGTGAGGACGTGTTCATCGGTTCCAACAATTCGTTGGTGGCGCCTGTGGATATCCAATCCGGCGCTACGACGGCCGCCGGTTCCACCATCACCCAGACGGTAGAAGCGGGCCAGCTCGCCGTGGGCCGTGCGCGCCAGCGCAACATCGATGGCTGGAAGCGGCCGGAGAAGATCAAGAAGAGCTGAGTTATACACAGCTGTTTCGATCGAAGCCGACTTATGTGCATAAGTCGGCTTTTTTTTGGGCGTGAGTTGCGGTCCCTGTAGGAGCGGCCTTGTGTCGCGATGGGCTGCAACGCAGCCCCAAAATGGAACTTTACCTCGAAATCACTGGGGACGCGTTGCGGCCCATCGCGACACAAGGCCGCTCCTACAAGGGGGAAACTATCCACAGGGCAGCAACTGCTTGACGAAACGTGCGTCTTAGGTTTTGATTGCAACCATTATCTTTCGAAACGAAACTTAAGCGCTCATGTCGAAACGTAACACGCCTCAACGCCGCCACAACATCCTGGCCATGCTCAGTGAGCAAGGGGAGGTGAGTGTGGATGCATTGGCCAAGCGCTTCGAAACCTCGGAAGTGACCATTCGCAAAGACCTCGCTGCCCTAGAAACCAACGGCCTGTTGCTACGCCGCTATGGCGGTGCGGTACCGGTGCCGCAAGAGCTGCTCGGTGAGCCGGCCCAGCCCGTGTCTGCCTACAAGAAGGCCATTGCCCGTGCGGCGGTAGGGCGTATCCGCGAACATGCGCGGATCATCATCGACAGTGGCAGCACCACTGCGGCGATGATTCCCGAGCTGGGCCGACAGCCTGGCCTGGTGGTGATGACCAATTCCTTGAACGTGGCCCGTGCCATCAGCGATCTCGAGCATGAGCCTGTACTGCTCATGACCGGTGGTACCTGGGACCCGCACTCCGAGTCGTTCCAGGGGCAGGTTGCCGAGCAGGTGTTGCGCTCCTACGATTTCGATCAGCTGTTCATCGGTGCCGATGGCATCGACCTCAACCGGGGTACCACCACCTTCAATGAGCTGCTGGGCCTGAGCCGAGTCATGGCCGAGGTCGCCCGTGAGGTGATCGTGATGGTCGAGTCCGACAAGGTGGGGCGCAAGATCCCCAACCTTGAGCTGCCGTGGGGCAGCGTGAATACCCTCATTACTGACGAACGCCTGCCCGCAGCGGCACGCGAACAAATTCAAGCCCGCGGCATCAACCTGATTTGCGCCGCGATCAGCCAGGAGCAATGAACATGTGTGGAATCGTTGGTGCCGTAGCCGAACGTAATATCACCGCCATCCTGATCGAAGGCCTCAAGCGCCTTGAGTACCGCGGGTACGACAGTGCCGGCCTGGCGGTCTACAGCCAGCAGGGTGGGCTGGAGCGTCGCCGCCGGATTGGCAAGGTCAGCGAGCTGGAAGCTGCCGTGGCCGCCGAGCCGCTCGTCGGCCAGCTGGGTATCGCACACACGCGTTGGGCTACCCACGGCGCGCCAACCGAAGGCAATGCCCACCCACACTTCTCGGGCAGTGAATTGGCGGTCGTGCACAACGGCATCATCGAGAACCACGAAGAACTGCGTGAAGAGCTCAAAGGCCTCGGCTACGTGTTCACCTCGCAGACCGATACCGAAGTCATCGTCCACCTGATCCACCACACGCTCAAGACCGTTGCAGACCTGACCGACGCGCTGAAGGCTGCAGTGAAGCGCCTGCACGGTGCTTATGGCCTGGCCCTGATCAGCGCTAAACAGCCAGACCGCCTGGTAGCTGCCCGCAGCGGCAGCCCGCTGGTGATCGGCCTGGGCCTTGGCGAGAACTTCCTGGCCTCGGACCAGCTGGCCCTGCGCCAGGTCACCGACCGTTTCATGTACCTGGAAGAAGGCGATATCGCTGAAATCCGCCGTGACCAGGTCAGCATCTGGGACCAGGCTGGCAACAAGGTCCAACGTGAAACCGTGCAATATCACGAAGGTGCAGAAGCGGCGGACAAGGGCAACTACCGTCACTTCATGCTCAAAGAAATCCACGAGCAGCCAAGCGTGGTCCAGCGCACCCTGGAAGGCCGTCTGGGCAAAGACCACGTGCTGGTACAGGCCTTTGGCCCGAAAGCCGCCGACCTGTTCGCCAAAGTGCGCAACGTACAGATCGTTGCCTGCGGCACCAGCTACCACGCCGGCATGGTCGCCCGTTACTGGCTGGAAAGCCTGGCCGGCATCCCTTGCCAGGTCGAAGTCGCCAGCGAGTTCCGCTACCGCAAGGTGGTGGTGCAGCCCGACACCCTGTTCGTCTCGATCTCGCAATCCGGTGAGACTGCCGACACCCTGGCTGCCCTGCGCAACGCCAAGGAGCTGGGCTTCCTCGGCAGCCTGGCGATCTGCAACGTCGGCATCAGCTCGCTGGTGCGTGAATCCGACCTGACCCTGCTGACCCTGGCTGGCCCGGAAATCGGTGTTGCTTCGACCAAGGCGTTCACCACCCAGCTGGTCTCGCTGATGATGCTGACCCTGGCCTTGGGCCAAGTACGCGGCACCCTCGAAGCCGGTGTCGAAGCCGAGCTGGTTGAAGAATTGCGTCGCCTGCCGGCCCGCCTGGGCGAGGCACTGGCCATGGACGCAACTGTCGAGAAGATCGCCGAGCTGTTCGCCGACAAGCACCACACCCTGTTCCTGGGCCGCGGCGCCCAGTACCCGGTAGCGATGGAAGGCGCGCTCAAGCTCAAGGAAATCTCCTACATCCACGCCGAAGCCTACCCGGCAGGCGAGCTGAAGCACGGCCCGCTGGCACTTGTGGATAACGATATGCCAGTCGTGACTGTGGCGCCGAACAACGAACTGCTGGAGAAGCTCAAGTCCAACCTGCAGGAAGTGCGTGCCCGTGGCGGTGAGTTGGTGGTGTTTGCCGACGAGCACGCTGGCATGACCAACGGTGAAGGCACCCACGTGATCAAGGTGCCGCACATCGCTGACGCCCTGGCGCCAATCCTGTACACCATCCCGCTGCAGTTGCTGTCGTACTACGTGGCGGTGCTCAAGGGCACCGACGTTGACCAGCCGCGCAACTTGGCAAAATCGGTGACGGTGGAATAAACCTACGGGCAACCGTTAAAAAGCACCGGCCCCGCTGTGATCAACAGCAGGTGCTGGTGCTTTTTTGCGCAATAAAACCGATTTTGGTATAACTTTCGGCCGGTTCAAGGGATTGAACACATTCAAACGCGCCTCAAAGGAATGACTGATGCCTGCTGTCCCCCCTTCTTACTTCGCTGCCGCCGTCGTCCTGACCGGTAGTGCCCGATTTTCCGCAAGTCAGCCCAACGCCTAGCCATCGCCTATCGGCCACGCCTGCATTAGCCCGCGAGGTTCGTATGGAACTGTCTGAAATTTCTCCAGTCAGGGTGTGCTCAAGGCCAAAGCACTTCTTCAATCATCTGTAAGGTTGTCCACATGAAAGCTCTTCGTAATTGCCTCTTCGCCGCGCTGCCTTTCGTAGCCCTTTCGGGTTGCGCGAATTTAGAGCAAACAATGCAGGAAATTCAGAAGGCGACCGCGCCAGTTGCTATCGATCAAAGCCTTGCAGAAATCTGCCGTGTCACGAAAGAAAACAAGGTGCGTGCAAACAGCCTGTACCGCGGCAAGACCTTCTCCACCAACGGTGAAGTCGCCATGATCAATCAAGGGCTCGAGGCGTATCGGGTAATGCTGAGCGTTGGCGACGTGGATATCCACGCTGAATCGACCAATACCAGCATGGTCAATGCGCTTTCCGTTGGGAAAAAATCGAATGTTTCCGGTGTCGTGACACTGGTCGACTACGACTACAAGAACTGCCACATCTCGCTCAAGAACGCGACGTTCTGAAGGTAATGCCAGGCTGCGGCGCTCTTGTTTGCAGAGCGCTGCGGCACAGCCAGCGGAGCATCCAGGCGTCCCTGTCACCATCAGTCGGCGTACCGGCGAGCCTTAGCAACCTGCTCTATAGTCACTAGCGCGGCACAGGCAATGAGCCAGGCCGTCTAGCCGATGACAGGGAGGTCGTCTGATGGCGCGCCAGGCTAATGCGCCCCTGCCAGCATGGGTGCGCGACACCTGCAGTGATCCGCTCAAATGCGCGTTATGGGCTGCCAGCCTCGTTGCTTTTGTCTGGATGGCGCTCAATAACGACAGCCACCACGATCTTGAATCGTTCTGTATTTCCGGCTCGCCCTCGATGTTGACCGAGGGATGGCTGAACCTGCGCCTCTATTATTCCAGCATGGACTTCGCCGTCTTCACCGGTGCGGTGGGGTTGATGCTGGTCGCGATGATGCTGCCCGCGCTGCAGGGGCCATTGGCGCATCTGTGGCATCAATCAAGGCCCTACCACCGAGCGCCCGCTGTCGCGGCATTTCTGCTGGGGTATTTTGGCGTGTGGCTGGCGGGCAGTGCACTGCTGTTGATGATTGCGCTGTTGCTGGTTTCTTTCACCGGCTCGCCACTCGCAGCAGGGTTGCTGGCGCTGATAGGGGCAGGGGGGTGGCAGTTGTGCGCGTTCAGGGCGCGTTGCCTAGCGCACTGCCATCGGCCCGCCCGCGTCGCCAACCCATTGGCCAAGGGGGCGCTGCATGGGGTGTGGTGCTACGCCACCTGTTGGCCGTTGATGCTGATCGCATTTTGCCTACCGTCTGTTCACCTGCCCGTGATGATCGCCGGTGCAATCATCATTGCCTATGAGCGTAGGGACCGACAGCGTTCAAGCGCCTGAGCGCAGCACCCGAAGCCAGGCTTAGGATGCTGCGCCGGCGGTGGCTCAGTAGGTTTCCAGTTTGAATGGCACGTCAGCGGCTACAGCGTTGCTGCTATTGAGCAGATTGGCCCCCTCTGGCCGTTTGAGCACCGTGTCACGGGTCTGTACTTCCACTTCGATTGTGCCTTCATCAATCGCCGAGTTGTCGGCGTTGAGTGGCAGCTTGAAGGTAGCGGTGGCTTCCAGGTGGGTCTGGCAGTTCATGCAGCCTTCTACATGCCAGCGGCTGAGTATCGGCCGGGTCCCCAGGTATTCGCGCTTGCCATCGACCTTGGCGTAGGCGCTGATCAGGAACGAACCGCGGATCTTGCCCCGGTTGATGCGGCTGACGCGCAAGGTCTTGCCAGCGGGTTGCACGGCCTCGGCCTTGAACAGCAACGGCTTGTTGGGTTGGGTGTAGGCGTCCAGCGAGCCTTTGCCGTAGCCATAGCCCAGCTGGGTTTCGATGTTGAAGCAGTCACGGGTGGTGAAAGGGCTGCCGTCGGCCTTTACGAACGGGTCAAGCGTAGTGTCCAGGCTCAGGATGGCATTCGGGTCCAGGCCTGCTGCCCCTGCTGGCGGTTGCACGCCATCGGGCTTGTAGTAGCTGGCGCCGGGATCGGTGGCATCGATGCTGAATTCATCAGTCGCGCCTTGCCGACGCTGCCAGGTCCAGAACACATAGTCGATGAAGCAGTGGTGGAAGAAGAAGATCGGGTCCAGGCCGGCGGTCTCGTTCTCGCCCATGTCGCCGTTGGCACCCGGGATCGCCGAATTGTTGCCTTGCCCCGGGTAGTCGAAGCCGCCGACGGCCAGGTGCATGAAGTTATGCGGCTCTTCCAGGGAGACATGGTGAGTGCCCGCTGGGTCAGCCTTGCTTTTCGCGGCGGCCGACGTGGTATTGGAGAACAGGGTGTAGGTGGGCGCGTCCAGGCAGTTTTCGAAGCGGGTGAACACCTCGCCACGCCACCTGCCACCGATCTTGATCTTGCCGCTCAGCCAGGTACTGATGTTGTTATTGAGGTAGCCGATGTTCTGCTCTGGGTCTGGGAATTGCGCGTTATGGGCGTCGGTCTTTGCGCGGTCCTCATCAGTGCCCACCAAACCGGACAGCGGGTAACGCACTGTCTCGTAGCCTTCCGGCTTGCTGTAGATGATCGGCGTGTCCTCCACCTCGTCGGTGATGGCTTTCGGGAACACGAAGGAGCGCAGAGGGTTGTCGATTTTCTGGCCGTCGAGCTCGAAATATTCTTGGGTCAGGGCCGACGGGATACCGTTTTCCCGTGATGCATCGCTGCATTCATCCCAGAACGGCAAGGTCACGTCTTTGCAGCCGGGGATGCTGCGCAACGCCTCTTCCAGGCGCCAGAGGTAGGCGCGGTGCCAGCTTGGGAACAGCACCGTCCCGTGCTGGCAGTAGCCGCCCCACCAGTTGGGGTCTGTCTTGCCCTTGTCACGGAATGGCTCGCCATGCAGGCCGCCGAGGGTGAAGAAGGAGTTTGGGTCGTTAGCGGGAAGATCCTTGATGCCCTTCCAGGCGCGGATCAGGTTCTCAAGTTCTGCTTTTTTGCCTTGGTCGTAGTCGGCCTGGATATCGCTGAGCGAACGACGTACACGCGGGGTGGATGACATGGTGAACCTCCTTGTTGCCACTGGTCCCGAAAACTCGGGGGTTTACTGCTCCATCGTCCAGCATATCCGGGTTGTAAAAATCTGCCTGGGAGGGCGCCAGACGGTTGATCTCCGTATCAACCGTGCCAGCACCGGCCCCTGTGGCCGAGGTTTTGTCAGATCTGCATCGCCATCCCTTCCACATTCATCGCCGCCTGGCGCAACGCCTCGGAGCGGGTCGGGTGCGGGTGGCAGGTGAGGGCGATGTCCTCTGCCGACGCCGAGAACTCCATGGCCACGCAGAATTCACCGATCATCTCACTGACACTCGGGCCCACCAGGTGCACGCCCAGTACCTCGTCGGTGTTGGCATCGGCGAGCACCTTGGCGAACCCTTCGGTCTCATGGTTGATCTTGGCGCGGCTGTTGGCGGTGAAGGGGAACTTGCCCACCTTGTAGGCGCGGCCTTCGGCCTTGAGCTGTTCTTCGGTCTTGCCGACGCTGGCCAGCTCGGGGCGGGTATAAATGACACCGGGGATCAGGTTGTAGTTGACCTCATGGGCCTTGCCGGCGATGCGCTCGATGCACGACACCGCTTCATCTTCAGCCTTGTGCGCCAGCATCGGGCCTGAGGTGACATCGCCGATCACCCAGATGCCAGGCACCGAGCTGCGGTGATGATCGTTGCTGAGCATGCCGCGCTTGTCGGTCGCCAGGCCTACGCTTTCCAGGTTCAGGCCCTGGGTGTAGGGGCGGCGACCGATGGCCACCAGCACGTAGTCGGCCTGCAAGGTTTGTGCGTCGCCACCGGCGGCGGGCTCCAACGTCAGGCTGACGCCATCAGCCGACGAGGTGGCCTGGGTGACTTTGCTGCCGAGCTTGAAGCTCATGCCTTGCTTGGCCAAGGCCTTCTGCAAGGTCTTGGCGGTTTCTTCATCGGTGCCCGGGCAGATGCGGTCGAGGTATTCGATGACAGTCACTTCGCTGCCCAGGCGGCGCCATACCGAACCCAGCTCGAGGCCGATGACGCCGGCGCCGATGACGATCAGGTGCTTGGGCACCTGGGGCAGGGACAGGGCACCGGTCGAATCGATGATGCGCTGATTGTCGATGGTCACGCCTGGCAGGGGCGTGGGCTCGGAGCCGGTGGCAATGACGATGTCCTTGGCGTGAAGGGTGCTTTCGCTGCCGTCCTCGGCCTTGACCACGACTTTGCCAACGCCATCCAGACGCCCCCAACCCTTGACCCAGTCGACCTTGTTCTTGCGGAACAGGTACTCGATGCCCTTGGTCAGGCCGGTAACGCTCTCGTCCTTCTGCTTCATCATCTGGGCGAGGTTCAAGGTGGGCTTCACTTCGATACCGAGGTGGGCGAACTCCTCGCCGCTGGCGGCCTCGTACAGCTCGGATGCATGCAGCAGCGCCTTGGACGGCATGCAGCCGACATTGAGGCAGGTGCCGCCCAAGGTCGAGCGGCCTTCCACACAGGCAACGGTCAGGCCCAGCTGGCCTGCACGGATTGCCGCGTTATAGCCGCCAGGGCCACCGCCAATGATCACCACGTCATAGGATTTCATGGGTTCAACTCCAGGATGAAGAAGCGCGAGAGGGGCACAAGGTTAGTCTGTGCGTTTAAAGTTGTATACAATCTGCGTGTCTTTCATGTCTGTTTGTTCTAGACCATCGTCGTGTAAAACCCAAAATCGGCACCAATGAACTACCCTGATCCGGAGGCGTCCGAAATTATGAGGCGTGACGCCCCGTTACCTGAAGGGAGGGTCATTGATGCTTGCGCAACTTCCACCTGCGTTGCAGAGCCTGCACTTACCTTTGCGTCTGAAGTTGTGGGACGGCAACCAGTTCGATCTTGGGCCCAGCCCGCAAGTCACGATCCTGATCAAGGAGCCTCAACTGATCAGCCAGCTGACCCACCCGAGCTTGAACGAGCTGGGTGAGGCTTTCGTTGAAGGCAAGCTGGAGCTTGAAGGCGATATCGGCGAGGTCATTCGGGTATGCGACGAACTCAGCGAGGCGCTGCTGAGTGACGACGAGGACGCTGTTCCACAGCGTACCGCCCATGACAAACACACCGATGCCGAAGCCATTTCCTACCACTACGACCTGTCCAACGCGTTCTACCAGCTGTGGCTGGACCCGGACATGGCTTATTCCTGTGGCTACTTCCGTGAGCCAGACAACACCCTGGCCCAGGCCCAGCAGGACAAGTTCGATCACCTGTGCCGCAAGTTGCGCCTGCAGGCCGGCGACTACCTGCTGGACGTCGGCTGTGGCTGGGGCGGCCTGTCACGCTTCGCCGCGCGCGAATACGGTGCCAAGGTATTCGGCATTACCTTGAGCAAGGAGCAACTCAAGCTGGGCCGTCAGCGGGTGAAGGAGGAGGGGCTGGCCGATCAGGTCGACCTGCAGATCCTCGATTACCGTGACCTTCCCCAGGATGGGCGTTTCGACAAGGTGGTCAGTGTCGGCATGTTCGAACACGTGGGGCATGCCAACCTGCCGTTGTATTGCCAGAAGCTGTTCGGTGCCGTGCGCGAAGGTGGCTTGGTGATGAACCATGGCATCACCGCCAAGCATGTGGATGGCCGGCCGGTAGGGCGGGGGGCAGGGGAGTTCATCGACCGTTATGTGTTCCCCCATGGCGAGCTACCCCACCTGTCGATGATCAGTGCGAGCATCTGTGAAACAGGGCTCGAGGTGGTCGATGTAGAAAGCCTTCGCCTGCATTATGCCAAGACCTTGCACCACTGGAGCGAGAACCTGGAGAACCAGCTGCACCGCGCCGCGGCGATGGTGCCGGAAAAGACCTTGCGTATCTGGCGGCTGTACCTCGCCGGTTGTGCCTATGCCTTTGAGAAGGGCTGGATCAACCTGCACCAGATTTTGGCTGTGAAGCCCTATGCCGATGGTCACCATGACCTGCCTTGGACCCGCGAGGATCTTTACCGCTGAACGTCCACCCTTTGTAGGAGCAGCCTTGTGCTGCGAAGAGGCCGGGGCAAACACCCTCGATTGCGGGTGCTGCACCGGCCTCTTCGCAGCACAAGGCTGCTCCTACAGAGATTGAGTAAGCTTGAATCTCAACTCAAAGAATCGGCGAGATCAACCGGGCTATTCGCATCCCAAGCTGTTGCAGCCGATGGGTATCGAGACTGTCTTCTGGGGTGATTTCCCGGGCTTGATCAAAGTCACGCAGCAGCATCTGTTCGACCTGGTCGGCGAAAACGCGATCGACGGTCAGCAAGGTGATTTCGAAGTTCAGGCGGAACGAACGGTTATCCAGGTTCGCACTGCCGATCGCGCTGACCTCGTCATCTACCAGCACCACCTTCTGGTGCAGAAAGCCCGGCAAGTAACGGAACATGCGCACACCGGCACGTACGGCTTCGAAGGCAAACAGGCTGGAGGCCGCGTAGACAATCCGGTGGTCGGGCCGTGACGGAATGAGGATGCGCACATCCACACCGCGCAGAACCGCCAGGCGCAACGCGGCAAAAACGGCCTCGTCCGGGATGAAGTAGGGGCTGGTGATCCACACCCGGCGTGTCGCCGAATGGATCGCTTCGAGGAAGAACAGCGAGCAGGTTTCCTGCGGGTCTGCCGGCCCGCTGGCGAGGGCTTGGCACAGTACGCCGTTCTCCGGGTAGGTATCGGGTAGGATCAACGGCGGCAGCTGGCGCGTCGCCCAGTACCAGTCTTCGGCGAACGACTCCTGCAAACAGGCCAGTACCGGCCCGCCGATCTGCACATGGGTATCACGCCAGGGCGACAGTTGCGGGTGCTCACCCAGGTACTCATCACCCACGTTGTGCCCGCCGATGAAACCCGTCAGGCCATCCACCACCACGATCTTGCGGTGGTTGCGGAAGTTGACCTGAAAGCGGTTGAACCAACCACGGCGTGTAGCGAAGGCATGAATCTCCACGCCACCGTCACGCAGTACCTGGCTGTAGCTGGCCGGCAAGGCATGGCTGCCGACACGGTCATAAAGCACGAAAACCTTCACGCCTTCAGCCGCTTTGCGCAACAGCAACTGCTGCAGTGCCTTGCCCAACGTGTCGTCGTGGATGATGAAGAACTGTACCAGCACCACTTCGCGGGCTTGATGGATGGCGGCGAAGATGGCATCGAAAGTCGCCTTGCCGTCGATCAACAGCTTTACCTGGTTGTTCGCCAGGCAAGGCATGCGCCCAAGTTTGGGCATGGCGCGCAGGGCGGCATAGCTTTCCGACTCGCGGGCGGTGAGGGCCTCTTCTACCCAGGGGCGCCAGTTCAGGTTGGCCATGGCCACGTGCATTTCCTGGTTGGCCTGGCGCCGTGCCTTGATGTAGGCATAGAAGGAGCGGGCACCGAAGATCAGGTAGGGGATGAGCGTCAGGTAGGGAATGAAGACCAGGGGCATGGCCCAGGCAATCGCACCTTGAGCGGTGCGCACGGTGAACACTGCATGCAGTGCGGCGACGATGCCCAACAGGTGAATCAGGCCGAGCACATAACCGAAGAAGTAGGGGCTGTGGTAATCCATATGCATCCTGCTTGCCGAGTACACTGTGGGTAACAGAACACGTTCCAGGTGCGGCTTGCAACCTGCAGCTGGATTTGGCGTCTAAGCCTCAGCCCGGCCCGTTGGCCGGTTTTTTCCAGGAGCGTTCGTCCATGAAGATTCGTCTGCCACTGTTGGCGTTGGCCCTTGGCCTGAGCAGCCCATTGGTGCATGCACAGATGTTGCAGCCCGGCTTGTGGGAGCTGACCACCAGCAACATGCAGGTCGATGGCAAGCCGTTACCCGACATGGAGTTCATGCTCGGCCAGTTGAAAAACCTACCGCCAGAGCAGCGCGCCATGATGGAAGGGGTACTGGCCAAACAGGGTGTGACAGTGGGGGGCAAGGGCGTGCGCTCGTGCCTGACGCAAGAGCAGGTGGCAACCAACGATATCCCGCTGCAAGACCCGAAGTCGGGTTGCACGCAGAAGATTACCGACCGCACCGGTAATGTCTGGAAGTTCCAGTTCAGCTGCCCCAAGGCTCAGGGCACTGGGCAGGCTACCTTCCTCAGTGATAAGGAATTCACCACCCAGGTCAGTGGTACGTTCAACGCATCGGGGGTGCAGCAGCAAGGCAGCATGAACACCCGAGCCGTCTGGTTGGGCAATGATTGTGGCGCCGTCAAACCGCGCACTTGACGTTCCATTGCCATTGGCTGGTGGCGACTGCGTCGTGGGCATGCAGGCTCTCTGCATGTTCCACGCGGAGCTTGAAGGCCGTGGCCCATTCTATTTGTCGCAACGATTGATGCAGTCGTCGTGCGGCGTCTTCGCAGAACATGAGGTTCTGCCCGTTGGCCAATGCGAACGCTTGTTCGTCCGCGCGCTTAACCGCCGTTTGCACGGCCGTTCCCAAGCTGGCCTCGACACGGTCGATCAACTCGGTAATCGGCAGCGCTAGCAAATTACGTTTCAGGCGCACGTGAATTTTCGCGCTACTGCGTTGGCTATGGGGCGTCGCAACAATGCCCTGGCTGCTGCCCAGCCACTCCAACACACTGTCTTTATCCAAGCGCTCCTCTGCAAAGTCCGCCTGAAACTGCTGCTGAATCAGCTGCCTTGCGAGTGCTGCAGAGCACGGGCACGTCGATGAGTAAGGCACAGAAACAAATAGTTCCACGTGGAACACTTCACTTTCGATGCGGGCATCGAGGGTAATCGGATAGCTTTTCCAACCTGCCAATGGGCTGATCAGAGCTGGCCGTTTCAGCAGGTGCTCGAAGGTGAGGCGCAGATAAGCAGCGGAAGAGAGCCCTTCATGGCTGCTCAGAAAATCTGCCAGTAGCTGACGAATCGCGAGGGGGGTGAGCGGTTGATGTTCCAGTGATTCCAATGCCAGGTACAGGCGCGACATGTGGATACCGCGTGAGCTACCGTCCACCAGGCTCACGCCCGCGTCGACAGTGGCAGCGGCTGTGCGACCTTCGAATTGCACAGGCACAGCGATCCCGCACATACCTACCCAGTCGAGGGGTAAGGCGCTCTGTTGAGCTTGTGCGGCGATGTCGGGAAGCGTGAGTTGGGTCATGTGTCATTCCAAACGAAAAGGTTTCAGCGGCAACCGCCGATCAAGCTGCAGTGCAGGTTGAAGCGCTGCCCACTGGAGCTGGACACCCGGTTCAACGTAGTCCAGCCGATACGGCGGCTATAGCCCACCCAAGCCTCACCGTCGCTGGCCAGGCCGGTGTAGAAGGTCAACCCACCATAGCGGCTGTTGGTTTGCGCCCATGAACGGCGGCTCACGTGCTCATAGCCACGCAGATAGAACGTGCTGCCTTCAGTGCGCACACTGTAGTAACTGCCCTTGCCATCCTGGCAGGCCAACAAGGTCGCGCTGCGGGTACACAGTGCCAACGGGTTGCTCTGTGGCATGGCTAGCAGCGTTGCGGGCATGGCCAGCAACAGCATCAGCACAGCGCGTGGAGGCTTCATTTTCATCTCCGGCGATCACTCTTCCGACGAGAACAGCTTGGCGAAATTGTATTGTTACTTTATAACATTATGCAATGCATCGTTTCGAATGCGTCTGCCTGAAGAGGTTTCGCCATGCCCAACCGTCTCCCCGTTACCGTGCTGTCTGGCTTTCTTGGTGCCGGCAAGAGCACCTTGCTCAACCATGTACTGCGTAACCGCGACAACCTGCGCGTCGCGGTCATCGTCAATGACATGAGTGAAATCAACATCGATGCCAGCGAGGTGCAACGCAACGTCAGCCTGAACCGCGCAGAAGAAAAACTCGTTGAGATGAGCAACGGCTGCATCTGCTGCACGCTGCGCGAAGACCTGCTCGAGGAAGTGGCGCGGTTAGCCGAAGAGGGGCGCTTCGACTATTTGCTGATCGAGTCCACCGGCATATCCGAGCCGCTACCGGTGGCCGAGACGTTCACCTTTCGCGATGAGCAGGGCCGCAGCCTGTCCGACATGGCCCGGCTGGACACCATGGTCACGGTGGTCGATGGCCTCAACTTCATGCGCGACTACCAGGCAGCGGATAGCCTGGCCAGCCGTGGCGAGACCTTGGGTGAAGACGATGAGCGTTCAATCAGCGACCTGCTGATCGAGCAGGTCGAGTTCGCCGACGTGTTGCTGTTGAGCAAGATCGACTTGATCAGCCAGCACGAACGTGAAGAGCTCACGGCCATTTTGCGCAGCCTCAACGCCAGGGCGCAGATTGTGCCCATGGTGATGGGGGAGGTACCGCTGGCGCGCATCCTCGACACGGGCCTGTTCGACTTCGACCAGGCCGCACAAGCCCCGGGCTGGCTGCAGGAACTGCGTGGCGAGCATGTGCCGGAAACCGAAGAGTACGGCATCGCCGCCAGCACCTGGCAAGCGAGGCGCCCACTTCATCCACAACGCTTTTTCGACTTTATCCACAAGCCCTGGAGCAACGGCAGGCTGCTGCGCTCGAAGGGTTTTTTCTGGCTGGCCAGCAAGTATCAGGAGGCCGGTAGCTGGTCTCAGGCAGGGGGCATGATGCGCCATGGCATGGCCGGTCGCTGGTGGCGATTTGTACCGCGTGAACAGTGGCCGCAGGATGTGGATAACGCCGAGGCGATACTGAAATACTGGACTGTGGAGGCGGGTGACTGCCGCCAGGAATTGGTGTTCATCGGGCAAAATATCGACTTCGAAAAGTTATCCACAGAGCTTGAAAGCTGCCTGTTGACGGATTCAGAAATGGAATTAGGGCCGATGGGTTGGTTACGTCTGCCCGATCCATTCGGCCCTTGGCATGAAGAGGCGGCAGCATGAACCTCGCGCGTAGCCCTGTGGATATCTTTCAGGTGTTCGGTGATTCGCCTCAGGTGCTAACCGATGTTCTGCAGGACGGGGTGAACCTGGCGGTATGGCGTCGGCGCTTGCCGGCCCAGCTGGAGGATTTTGCACAGCTGGTCATCAGCCTCGGCCAACCCTTGGCTGACCAGCGCGTAATCGATGTGGACGAGCAGCAGATGCCGGCGTTGACCGGCCTGTTGCGCGAAGCTGCCGACCTGCAAGGCTATGAGAGCTTCGTCGCCGATGTCAGCTGGCTGGTGGCTGCCTATACCTGCCTGCTCGGTGCGCGCCGAGTGGGCCTGCGCCTGCGTGTGCTGCAAGGGCCGATGTGCCCGCGTTTCCATGTGGACCACGTGCCGGTGCGCTTGCTTACCAGCTATGCAGGCCCCGGTAGCGAGTGGCTGAAAGAAGGTGCAGTGAACCGGCGCGGGTTGCAGGAGGACATGCCACCTGTGGATAACATTCAGTGCCTACAGGCAGGCGAAGTGGCCCTGCTCAAAGGCGAAAAGTGGCAGGGCAACGAGGGTGCTGGGTTGGTTCATCGCTCCCCCTCCGGGCGTCAAGGGCGCTTGTTGCTCAGCCTTGACTGGCTGGCGTGACGGCGCATAGTGAGGCGAACCCCCAGCCTGAAGCCATGCCATGTTGCAGAACATCCCTACCCACGTGATTGCCGGCCCACTGGGCGCCGGCAAGACCACGCTCATCCGTCATTTGCTGGCCCAACGCCCCGCCGGTGAGCGTTGGGCCGTGTTGATCAATGAGTTCGGCCTGGTGGGGCTCGATGCCGCCTTGCTTAGCCGCGACGAGGACGGCATCGCCATCGGTGAAGTCGCTGGGGGCTGCCTGTGCTGCGTCAATGGCATGCCGTTCCAGGTGGGTTTGGGCCGGCTGTTGCGCAAGGCCCGACCTGATCGATTGTTCATCGAGCCCTCCGGCCTAGGCCATCCGTTGCAGTTGCTCGCTCAACTTCAGCAAGCGCCTTGGGTTGGAGTGCTGACAATCCAGCCATTTCTCATGGTTGTGGATGCTCAGAAAATGCTCCGCGACGAGCCGCTTCCACAGGCTCAACTGCGCGCTTTCGAGGCCTGCACGACGGTGGTTTTCAACAAATCTGAGGCTGTGGATGAATATCATAGGTTGTTGATAACTAAGAAATTTCCACAAAAAGATATGCTTTGGACAAGCCAGGGAATGCTGCCCATTTCGCGGCTTCCGATTTCATCCACAGGAGCTATTTCGCCGCAAGATGTGGATAACAGGATTGTCGACAATCTGGTAAATACGCCTGCAACCCTATGGAATAAGCCCAATGAGCCGATCTGCAGTGCGCAGCAAGGGGAGGGAGGTTGGAGTATTGGCTGGCGCTGGCATCCCAGCCAGCAATTTTATCCACAACGCGTATTAGCGTTTTTGCACGCCTGGCCGTGGCGCCGCGCCAAGGGAGTTATCCACACAGGGCAAGGTTGGCAGTCTTTCAATGGGCTGGATGGGTTGCTACCGGACTGGCAGCCGAGCGACTGGCGCAGGGATACGCGCATCGAGCTGATTTTTGATCACGCTCAACCGCAGCCGGCCCTGGAGGCCGGCTTGAAGGAATGCCTTATGCGTTGATCAGCGCCAGCGGTTGTGCTCTTGGCGCCACTGCTGCATCTCTATCACATTGTCAGTGCGCGGTGGCGTCTTGATCTCGAACGGGTAGGGCGCCAATTCGATCTGCACGCTGTGGGCGCCGAACTGGGTGACGGTGCCGGGGTGACGCTGCTCACCCGTCACGGTGAACTCGAAGGCATAGATGCGCGCCAGGCGCTTTTTGCCGTTGGCGTCACGGACAAAAGCGATGCGCTTGAGGGCAACGGCATCGTCGAGCAGTTCGAGGTCTAGCTTGGCGCAATGCTGCTTGACCCGCTCCAAGGCTTTCTCGCGCAACCCATGGTTGTGCCACAACCAAGCGCCTGCCGTGGCGACCAGCATCAGGACGAAGAGATTCTCCAGGGTCAACATTTGCGTATGCTCCAAACAGGTCGAACCAGCTTAACTGCGTCCCTGGCCTGTCGTACAGGTGGCAATCGAGTTCATACTGCGCTGCGCACAATCCTTGAAACAGCTTTGGAAATCTCCCGCATGAAACGTACCCCGCACCTGCTCGCCATCCAGTCACATGTGGTGTTCGGCCACGCCGGCAACAGCGCCGCGGTGTTTCCCATGCAGCGTATTGGGGTCAATGTCTGGCCGCTCAATACCGTGCAGTTTTCCAATCATACTCAGTATGGCCAGTGGGCAGGCGACGTGCTTGCTCCAGCGCAAATTCCTGCGTTGGTGGAAGGCATTTCCAACATCGGCGAGCTGGGCCACTGCGATGCGGTGCTTTCTGGCTACCTGGGCAGTGCCGAACAGGGGCGGGCGATCCTGGCGGGGGTCGAGCGCATCAAGGGCGTGAACCCCAAAGCGCTGTACCTGTGCGACCCGGTCATGGGCCACCCCGAGAAAGGCTGCATCGTGCCGCAGGAAGTGAGCGAGTTTCTGCTTGAAGAAGCGGCCGCCCGGGCCGACATCCTTTGCCCTAATCAGCTGGAGCTGGACAGTTTTTGTGGCCGCCGTGCGCAGTCGCTGGAAGATTGCGTGCAGATGGCGCGCAGCCTGCTCGCGCGCGGGCCGAGAGTGGTGCTGGTCAAGCACCTGGCGTATCCCGGGCGCGCCGAGGACCAGTTCGAGATGCTGTTGGTGACCGCCGAAGACAGCTGGCACCTGCGCCGCCCGCTGCTGGCTTTTCCGCGTCAGCCGGTGGGCGTGGGCGACCTGACGTCCGGCCTGTTCCTGGCCCGTGTGCTACTTGGCGACACGTGGCTGCAGGCGTTCGAGTTCACGGCCTCGGCAGTGCATGAAGTGCTGCTCGAAACCCAGGCCTGTGCCAGCTACGAGCTGCAGCTGGTGCGGGCCCAGGATCGTATCGCCCACCCGCGCGTGCGCTTCGAAGCGCAGCGCCTGGCGCTTTAAACGGCGTCGGTCTTGAGGTCCTGATAGCGCTTTTCCAGCTCCTGGCGGATTTGCCGGCGTTGCTGGCCCTGCAGGAACCGGCGCTTCTCCTCGCTGCTGTGCGGTTGGCGCGGCGGCACCGCTACCGGGCGGCGGTTGTCATCGACCGCCACCATGGTGAAGAAGCAGCTGTTGGAATGGCGCACCGAGCGTTCCCGGATGTTTTCGGTCACCACCTTGATGCCCACCTCCATCGAGGTGTTGCCGGTGTAGTTGACCGATGCGAGGAACGTCACCAGTTCACCCACGTGCACGGGTTCACGGAAGATCACCTGGTCGACCGACAGGGTCACCACGTAGCTGCCGGCGTAGCGGCTTGCACAGGCATAGGCGACTTCGTCCAGGTATTTGAGCAAGGTGCCGCCATGCACGTTGCCGGAGAAGTTGGCCATGTCCGGGGTCATCAGGACGGTCATGCTCAGCTGGGCGTTTCCAGGTTCCATAGTGTGCTCACGGTGAGGTTGCGCTGAATCGGGGCGGGTATCTTCTGACACGTTCTGTTTCCCCTCTTTGAGTTTGCCTGCCTGGTACGGGACGTTGGCTGATGCGCCATGGTCACGCTGATCACGCCATCGGCGGCGGTTAACCTGCCGATCTGTTTCTACATATTGCACCGGCGTTATGCGGCGGGGTGCGATGTTAACCTGAGTACGCCCATGCAACATGGGCTTTCCTGCATTCAATACAGTATGTACTTGCTGCTCGCTCGGTTTGCCTTGGCAGAGGAGCGGTCTGCCCGGGCATTCGATAAAAGGAGTATCGCGCCATGCATGCCATCAGCTTCATCCAGGACCTGGCAGTGATCATGCTGGTTGCCGGGGTGGTCACGATTCTCTTCCACCGCCTCAAGCAACCCGTCGTGTTGGGCTATATCGTCGCCGGCTTCATCATCGGCCCCCACACACCGCCGTTTGGCCTGATCCACGATGAAGACACCATCAAGACCCTCGCCGAGCTCGGGGTAATCTTCCTGATGTTCTGCTTGGGGCTCGAGTTCAGCCTGCGCAAGCTGTTCAAGGTCGGCGCCACAGCGTTTATCGCGGCGTTCCTGGAAATCGTGCTGATGATCTGGATCGGGTTCGAGATCGGTCGCTGGTTCGGTTGGAACACCATGGATTCGTTGTTCCTCGGCGCAATCCTGGCGATCTCCTCGACCACCATCATCGTCAAGGCGCTCAACGACCTGAAGATGAAGAACGAGCGCTTCGCTCAACTGATATTCGGCGTGCTGATCGTCGAGGATATCCTCGGTATCGGCATCATCGCCTTGCTCTCGGGCATCGCCGTCAGCGGCACGGTCAGTTCTGGCGAGGTGTTTTCCACGGTCGGCAAGCTGTCGCTGTTCATGATTGTCGCGCTGGTCATCGGCATCTTGCTGGTGCCGCGGCTGTTGGCCTATGTGGCGAAATTCGAAAGCAACGAGATGTTGCTGATTACCGTGTTGGGCCTGTGTTTCGGGTTCTGCCTGCTGGTGGTGAAGCTGGAGTACAGCATGGTCCTGGGCGCCTTCCTGATTGGCGCGATCATGGCCGAGTCGCGCCAACTGCTGAAGATCGAGCAACTGATCGAGCCGGTACGTGACCTGTTCAGCGCCATTTTCTTTGTCGCCATCGGCCTGATGATCGACCCTCAGGTACTGATCGACTACGCCTGGCCGATCGTGGTCATCACCTTGGCGGTAGTACTCGGCAAGATGCTGTCCTGTGGCATGGGGGCGTTTATCGCGGGCAATGATGGCCGCACTTCGTTGCGTGTCGGCATGGGGCTTTCGCAGATCGGCGAGTTCTCGTTCATCATCGCCGCGCTGGGCATGACCCTGCAGGTCACCAGCGATTTTCTTTATCCGGTGGCGGTTGCTGTTTCGGCCATTACCACACTGCTGACGCCTTATCTGATCCGTGCGGCCGACCCCCTGTCATTGAAGCTGGGTAAGGTGGTGCCGAGCCGTCTGGCGCGTGTGCTGTCGCTGTATGGCGAATGGCTGCGCAACATTCAGCCGCAAGGTGAGGGTGCCATGCTGGCAGCCATGATCCGCCGCATCCTGTTGCAGGTTGGCGTTAACTTGGCACTGGTGATTGCCATCTTCTTCACCGGTGGTTACTTCGCTGGGCGCATTGGCAATTGGCTCAGTGAGTGGTTCACCGATGTCAGCCAGCAAAAGGCGGTGATCTGGGGGGCGGCATTGCTGCTGTCGCTGCCGTTCCTGATTGCGGCCTATCGCAAGCTCAAGGCGCTGTCGATGCTGCTGGCGGAAATGGGCGTTAAGCCTGAAATGGCGGGGCGTCACACCCAGCGTGTGCGTCGTGTGATTGCCGAGGTGATCCCGCTGCTGTCGCTGCTGGTGATCTTCCTGCTGTTGTCGGCGCTGTCGGCGAGCATCCTGCCCACCAGTGAACTGCTATTGGTCATTGCGGTGGTGGCGGCAGTGGTGGTGGCTTTACTGTGGCGTTGGTTTATCCGCGTGCACACGCGCATGCAGATTGCCTTGCTGGAGACGCTGGAGAACAGCCGCGAGAATTCGCACTGAGGGAGGTAATGCTCCCTGCGCAAGATTTCACCGTCGTCCGAGGGGATGGAGCGGTAGCGATGTCGCCAGGCGCAGAAAGCCTGGCGATTTTAGTCGCATCAATGGCTATGAGCCATTGTTTTTCCTAGCGATATTTCTGATGCTTTTGTAGGAATAATCAGCTTTCCAGCCAGACGTCCCGCGCCCAGTGCCAGACCGACTCCCAGCTGTCTTCAAGGACGATTTCTTCTTCGGCGTCCCACAGCACGACAGTGCCGTCTTCTTCCACGCAGTAATAGTTATCACCGTCCTGGCAGATCGGGATCAGTTCGCGCGGCACGCCGGCATCCCAGGCATTGGATGCAACATCTGGCAGGTAGGTATGCGACTGTGGGTCGGTAACCGTGACCGGTTCCAGGGAGCCGTAGACCACATCACTGACGGTCAGCAGAAACTCCTTGAACACGAAGGGAATGTTGATGAACAGCTGCTCTTCGATTTCTACCAGCTGATCTTCATCGGGAAGCTCCAAAGGTACCGGTACCGGTTCATTGGCTTCACGGAGTTGTTCGATCACTTCTTCCACGGTTCACTTCCTCTTACCTGATGACAACGCTGCGCGTTATACCCTAGTAGCCCAGTGTGGCAAAAGCAAAAACCCCGGGACAAGGCCCGGGGTTTTTGTAGTGCGCCTGTCGGTTAGCCGTTTTGACGGATACCGGCGACCAGCCAAGGCTGGTTCTCGCCCTGGGCGCGAACCATGTGCCAGCTTTCGCTGAACACTTCGCCCTGGTCGAAGCGCGAGGTCTTCGACACGCCACGGAAGGTCAGGGTGGCGTCGGTACGGTCGGCGCGGTCGTCTACACCGTCCAGCTGCACTTCGAGGTTGTCGATGTAGGTGGCCTGGAAGCCATCACCCAACTCGGCACGTTCGCGCTTGAGGAACTCGAGCATCTGCGGCGTGACGAACTCGGCGATCTTGTCCATCTCGTTGGCATCCCAGTGCTGCTGCAGCGACTGGAAGTGGCTTTGCGCGGCAGCCAGGAAGCTCTGCTCGTTGAACCAGGCCGGTGCGTTGATCACCGGAGCGGCTGCAGCGGCAGGTGCGGCCGAGCCACCGAAGACCGACGGCTGGGCAGGCTGTGCGTGGGCTTCACGCTGGAACGGCGCATGGCCCGGTGCGGCCATTTGCGGCTGCTGCTGGCGGCGACGCGCGGCAATGAAGCGGAACACCAGGAAGGCGATCAGGCCCATGATCAGGAAGTCCATGATCTGCATGCCCTGGAAGCCGTCACCCATGAACATGGAGGCCAGCAGGCCACCGGCGGCGAGGCCGGCCAGTGGGCCCAGCCAGCGCGAAGCACCGCTGGCGGCAGCCGGTGCACGGCCTGGCGCGGTCGGCGCGGCGGCAGGCGTGGTTGGCGTGGCCTGACGGGTCTGGTGAATAGGCGCGGAGCCCGAGCTCTTGCCGCCGCCGAACCGCTTGGCGTTGGCGTCCAGGCTCAGCGTCAAGCCGACGCAGAGCGCCAGAGCGATGCTAAGAAAACGTTGCATAAGTGGGATATCCCCTGTTGTGGATTGCACGCGCGTCATGGTGCACAGGTTCCCGGGCACATGACCAGCGACATAATGTTTCGAGCTTTTGCCTGAATGTTACAAGGCGCTGCCTACACCGCCTCGAGCTTGGCGTACCCCAGCATCAGCCACTTGCTGCCTTCGGCAAAATTCACCTGCACACGGGCCTGGGCGCCAGAGCCTTCGAAGTTGAGGATAACCCCTTCGCCGAACACCGCATGCTGCACCCGCTGCCCGAGATTGAAGGCGGTTTGCGGAATGTTGGCATTGGCGAACAGGTTGCTGGTGGTGGCCTTCGCCCCGCCGAACGGGCGGCTGACACTGTTGGACAGGCGCACTTCCTGGACCAGGCCTGCCGGAATTTCGCGTACGAAACGCGACACCTTGTTGTAGGTCTCGCTGCCATACAGGCGACGTGTCTCGGCGTAGGTCATGACCAGCTGGCGCATGGCGCGGGTAATGCCCACGTAGGCCAGGCGGCGTTCCTCTTCAAGGCGGCCAGGCTCTTCTAGGCTCATCTTGTGCGGGAACAGGCCTTCTTCCATGCCCACCAGGAACACGTAGGGGAATTCCAGGCCTTTGGCGCTGTGCAAGGTCATCAGCTGAATGCTGTCTTCATGCTCGTCGGCCTGGGTATCGCCCGCTTCGAGCGATGCATGGCCAAGGAAGGCGGAGAGCGGCGAGAGGTCGGCGTCTTCGTCGCTGGACTCGAAGTTGCGCGCAGCGCTGACCAGTTCCTCAAGGTTTTCTACCCGTGCCTGGCCCTTTTCACCCTTTTCTTCCTGGTGATAGAGGATCAGGCCGGACTGTTCGATGGTGACCTGGGTCATGGTATGCAGTGGCATGTCCACAACCTTGGCGGCCAAGCCCTCGATCAACTCGATGAACGCCCCCAGGGCGCTGGCGGCGCGGCCCTTGAGGGCTTTGGCGGCGATCAATTGGCACATTGCCTCCCACATCGACAGCTGGCTGTGGCGGGCGTGGTCGCGGATGGCTTCGACGGTTTTTTCGCCGATACCGCGCGGTGGCACGTTGATGACCCGCTCCAGCGCTGCATCGTTGCCACGGCCTTCGAGCAGGCGCAGGTAGGCCATGGCGTTCTTGATTTCGGCACGTTCGAAGAAGCGCTGGCCGCCGTAGATGCGGTACGGAATGCGTTCGCGCAGCAGGGCTTCTTCCAGTACCCGCGACTGGGCGTTGGAGCGGTACAGAATGGCGATTTCGTTGCGCGCATTGCCTTGCTTGATCAGGCTCTCGATGGTTTCCACCACGTAGCGCGCTTCATCGTGTTCGTTGTAGGCCGCGTACAGGGTCAGCGGTTCGCCTTCGCCCATGTCGGTCCACAGCTCTTTGCCCAGGCGCCCGCTGTTGTTGGCGATCAAGGCGTTGGCGGCCTTGAGGATGCCGCCGGTGGAGCGGTAGTTCTGCTCCAGGCGGATCATCTCGGCGTCGGGGAAGTCGGCTGTGTACTGGTGGATGTTTTCGATCTTGGCGCCGCGCCAGCCGTAGATTGACTGGTCGTCGTCACCCACCGCCATCAGGCTGTCGCCACCGCGCGCGAGCAGGCGCAACCAGGCGTACTGCACGGCGTTGGTGTCCTGGAACTCGTCCACCAGCACATGGCGGAAGCGCCGCTGGTAATGCTCCAGCAGGCCAGGGTGATCGCGCCACAGGTCCAGGGCACGCAACAGCAGCTCGGAGAAGTCGATGACACCGGCGCGCTCACAGGCCTGTTCGTAGGCGGTGTAGACGTCGCGCATGGTCGACAGGAACAGGTCACCGCCGGGCTGGATATGCTGGGGGCGCAGGCCTTCGTCTTTCTGCCCGTTGATGAACCACTGCGCCTGGCGTGCTGGCCACTTCTGCTCATCGAGGCCAAGCTCGCGCATCACCCGCTTGACCAGGCGCTGCTGGTCATCGCTGTCGAGAATCTGGAAGTTCTGCACCAGCCGGGCTTCCTGCCAGTGCGCGCGCAGCAGGCGATGGGCCAGGCCGTGGAACGTGCCCACCCACATGCCCGCCGGGTTTATCCCCAGCAACTGCTCGATCCGCTGGCGCATTTCTGCCGCGGCCTTGTTGGTGAAGGTCACCGACAAGATCGAGTGCGGCGAGGCCTGCTCGACCTGGATCAGCCAGGCGATGCGGTGCACCAGCACGCGGGTTTTACCGGAACCGGCGCCGGCAAGCACCAGTTGACGCCCGAGCGAGGCGGCTACGGCCTGGCGTTGGGCGTCATTGAGGGAGTTCAGCAGGAGGGAGAGGTCATCTGTGCGCATCGGGCCATTCTAGGGCGAGGCAAGGGATGGGGCAAACGTCTACTGTATAAATGTTCACCCTGCAGGCCCACCGTTCATCCGAGTGCCCGAGCAAGGGCCTGCCTTAAAGGCAGGCCGGGTGCTCAGTAGGTCACCATGATCTCGCTGATGCTGGTGATCAGGGCGCCATCGTGAAAGATGTCTACCTTGGGGATGTTGCTGTGGTCGCCTGGCATGTTGAAGCTCACTGGCTTTTGCGTGACCACCTGTGGATAAATGCCTTGGTCGGTTTCGAGCGTCAATTCAAGTGCCAGCGCGAAGGACTTGTCTTGCATCTTGCGCAGGCTCAGGGTCGGGTGGATACCGGGGTGGCCAACCATGACGCTGCCGGATACGCGAAATGCGGTAGCGCCAGGCATGTTGTCCATTTGGGCAACCCAGCCTTTAGTGTCGAGGGTCATGTTTCTGTTCTCCGAAGTTGCGCGACGAAGTGCCGCGTGAGCACAGGGTCATGCACCCACGAACATCATCGCAGCCAGAAACAGTTCAGCTGTGCCAATGCCTGCCCTGGTGCGCCAGCAGGCTGTTGGCCTGCTCAGGCCCGTTACTGCCAGCCGCGTAGGGGCGTGGGGCCTGGAAGTGCTCCTCCCAACCCTTGATGATCGGGTCGATCCAGGCCCAGGCCGCTTCGACCTCATCGCGGCGCATGAATAGCGTCGAATCACCCTCCAAAATGTCCAGCAACAGGCGTTCATAGGCGTCCCAGCGGCGCGTCTGGCCAAATACCTGAGCCAAGTTCAGGTCCAGGTCGACCGGCTCCAGGCGCATGCCCTTGCCAGGGCTCTTGGTCATCATGCGCAAGCTGATACGTTCTTCAGGCTGCAGCTGGATCAGCAGCTGGTTGACCTGGCCGCCGTTGAACAGCTCGTGGGGCACTGGCTTGAACTGGATGACGATCTGCGACGAGCGCCGCGCCATGCGTTTGCCGGTGCGCAGGTAAAAGGGCACGCCGGCCCAGCGCCAGTTATCGATGTGGGCCTGCACGGCAACGAAGGTCTCGGTGTCGCTGTCGTTGTCCACGTCTTTTTCGAAGTAGTACGCCGGCACTTCCTGCCCGCCGATGCGCCCGGCGCCATATTGGCCGCGTACGGTGGTGTCCTGTACGTCCTGGCCGGTGATCGGCTTCAGGGCACGTAGAATCTTCACTTTCTCGTCCCGCACCGCCTCGGCCTCGAACTGCGCCGGCGGCTCCATGGCCACCAGGCACAGCAACTGCAGCAGGTGGTTTTGCAGCATGTCGCGGGTTGCGCCAGCGCGGTCGTAGTAGCCGCCGCGGTTCTCCACACCCAGGGTTTCGCAGACGCTGATCTGCACATGGTCGACCTGGCTGTTGCGCCAGACCGGCTCCAGCAGGGCGTTGGCGAAACGCAGGGCCATCAGGTTCTGCACGGTCTCCTTGCCCAGGTAGTGGTCGATGCGGAACACCTGGGTTTCCTCGAACACCGCGCCAATCGCTTCATTGATGGCTGTGGCGGACGCGTGTGAATGGCCAATCGGTTTTTCCAGCACGATACGGGCCTCGGGGTCGGCCAGGCCGGCGATGCGCAGGTGGTTGGCGATGGGCACGAACAGGTTGGGGGCGGTGGCCAGGTAGAAGATCCGCGTCAGCCCGCCGGGCTCGCCGAGGTAGCGTGCCAGGCGGCCGAAGTCGGCGCTTTGCGCAGCGTCCATGGCGAAGTAGTCGAGCCGGGCGGAGAACCGCTGCCAGACCTCTTCGTCGAAGTCATTACGGGCAATCTGCGCCCGGCAGTGGCGCTCGGCGAGTTTCAGGTAGTCGTTACGTGGCAGGTTGCGCCGCGCCAGGGCGATGATTCGCACGGCGTTGTTCAGGCGAGCCTCGCGAAACAGGTGATAGAGCGCTGGAAGCAGTTTGTGCAGGGCCAGATCGCCGGTGCCACCGAAGACCAGAATGTCGCAAGGAATAGTCAAACCACCACTCTCCACGTTCGTTTAACTGGGCGGGTTGGCGCCCATGTAGTATAACTACAAGAAAGCTACATCCCGGCCAGCCGATCATAACCGAGTCCAGCCCGTGAATCTGTTGCAACATATCGCCCAATCGCGCCACCTGCTGCGCAAATCGGAACTGAAAGTGGCCGACCACGTGCTGCTAGACCCGGCTGCCGTCATGCACAGCTCGATGGCCGACTTGGCGCACAACGTGGGTATCAGTGAACCGACCATCGTGCGTTTCTGCCGGGCGATAGGTTGTTCAGGTTTCCAGGACCTCAAGTTGAAGCTGGCGCAGAGCCTGGCCGCCGGGGCCAGTTTTGGCCAGTTCGCGATCCATGAAGATGATTCGGTCGCCGATTACAGCCTGAAGATCTTCGACACTACCTTGCACACGCTGATGGAAGTGCGCGAGCACCTCGACCCGCAGGCGCTGCAGCAGGCCGTGAGCGCGATGGCGCAGGCGCAGCGTGTGGAGTTCTACGGTTTTGGCGCGTCCGGCGCGGTGGCTGCCGATGCCCAGCACAAATTCTTCCGCCTGCTGCTCAGTGCCGCCGCCTATTCCGACCCGCACATGCAGGCCATGTCGGCGGTCACCTTGAAGCCAGGCGATGTAGCGGTGTGCATTTCCCAGTCGGGCCGTTCCAAAGACCTGCTGATCACCGCCAACCTGGTGCGTGAAAGTGGCGCCAACCTGATCACTCTGTGCCCGAGCGCAACCCCGTTGGCGGAGCTTTCCACCGTCAACTTGGCGATCGACGTGCATGAAGACACCGAGATCTATACCCCGCTGACCTCCCGCATTGCGCACCTGGTGGTGATCGATGTGCTGGCCATGGGCGTTGCCATGGCGCGTGGGCCGAGCCTGGTCAACCACCTCAAGAGCGTGAAGCGCAGTTTGCGCAGCCTGCGGTTGTCGCCCAAGTCGATCAAGGCTACCGACGACTGACCCTCGCGATCATCTGCACGGCCCTTTGTAGGAGCAGCCTGGCGCTGCGAAGAGGCCGGTGAAAACGCCATGAATCTTCGCTGCTATCAATGGCCTCTTCGCAGCACAAGGCTGCTCCTACAGCGGGGGCAATGTCCGAGCATGAAGCCAGCGAAAATTCATGGTTTTGTAACCTCCCCACCGCAAAACCGTAAACCGCCAGCGCCAGTCTGAAACTCCCGCATCCTAACTGGGAGACAGGCAATGGCTCGTGACTTCGACGGTACGTACCAACCCAACGCCAAGGCTCGCAAGCAGCAGGAAAAGGATCAGCGCCGCATGGAGTATCGCCGCGCGATCGAAAGCTACTGCGACCAGCGTCAATTGCTTCGTGACTTGGCCGACTACCCTGAGCTACAAGCACTTACGGTGTGGCAGGCGTCGGCAGCGACTTCCCCGAAAAACGCTCCACAATTGCGCTGATAAGCACGCGTTCGCTGCGGATGAACGCTAAAAATGCCAGGGCCACCGGTGACTGCCGCTTGGCCTTGGCCTGTACCACGCACCAGCTTCGGTACAGCGGCAGTTCCTCCACCGGCAACTCTTTCAGCACCCCCGTGGCCAGCTCCATGTTCAACGCATGGCGGGTCAGCAGGGCGATGCCCAAGCCTGCGATCACACACTCGCGCTGGGCATCGGCCGAGGCCACTTCGAGGGTCTGGGTGAAGTGCACGCGCTTGTCCTTGAAGTACTCCTCGCACGCCTTGCGGGTGCCCGAGCCTTGTTCGCGGACCAGCAGGGTATGAGGCTCAAGGTCTTGCAGGCGCAGGTGCTCGAGTTTGCACAGCGGATGGTCCGGCGGGGCCACGGCGACGATCGGGTTGTTCAGGAACGGCAGGAATTCCAGGCCCATGTCCTGCGGCACCATGGACATGATGATCAGGTCGTCACGGTTGTCCGAAAGGCGCCGGATCGCCTGGGCGCGGTTGACCACCGTGAGCGTCAGGTTGACCTCCGGGTGTCGTTGCTTGAAGGCGGCGAACAGGTGTGGCACGAAGTACTTGGCACTGGACTCGACCGCCAGCTTCAGCTGCCCTTGCAGTGAGCCCTGCATGTCCGACAGTTGCATGTCGAGGCTTTCTAGCCGGCCGAAGATGTCGCGGCTGGCGCGCTGCAGCGCTTCGGCCGCTTCGGTCAGGTAGAGCTTCTTGCCGACGTACTCGAACAGCGGCTGGCCGATCAGTTCTTCAAGCTGGCGGATCTGTAGACTAACGGCGGGTTGCGTGAGCGCCATCTCCTCGGCCGCGCGGCTGTACGAGCGCAAATCGCACACTTCGTTGAAGATCTGTAACTGACGTAAAGTCATACGCATCAAGGACTTACGCATTTTAATCCAGGCTCCGGCAAAACCTTGTTACGGCACTATAAGCTTTTGCTAATACTGCCCCTAACAAATATTGATTTTTGTTTATCGACCTACAGCGCTAGGGTGAATGTGCGACTGGCCAGCAACGTCTGGTCACGCGCCGACCGGTAGAACCGGCTCGACTGTTCCTACGGCTTTGGGAAGACTCCAGTGATAAAAAAAATCCTGATCGCCAACCGAGGTGAAATCGCAGTTCGGATCGTGCGTGCCTGCGCCGAGATGGGCATTCGCTCGGTAGCGATCTATTCCGACGCCGACCGTCATGCGCTGCATGTGAAGCGCGCTGACGAGGCCCACAGCATCGGTGCCGAGCCGCTGGCCGGGTACCTGAACCCGCGCAAGCTGGTGAACCTCGCTGTCGAAACCGGTTGTGATGCCCTGCACCCGGGTTACGGTTTCCTGTCGGAAAACGCTGAACTGGCAGAGATCTGCGCCGAGCGCGGGATCAAGTTCATCGGCCCGGCTGCCGAAGTCATTCGCCGCATGGGCGACAAGACCGAAGCGCGCCGCACCATGATCAAGGCCGGCGTCCCGGTCACACCGGGCACCGAAGGTAACGTTGCCGATATCCATGAAGCCCTGAGCGAAGGTGACCGCATCGGTTACCCGGTGATGCTCAAGGCCACCTCCGGCGGTGGCGGCCGCGGTATTCGCCGTTGCAACAGCCGTGAAGAGCTGGAGCAGAACTTCCCCCGGGTGATTTCCGAGGCTACCAAGGCCTTCGGTTCGGCGGAAGTGTTCCTGGAAAAGTGCATCGTCAACCCCAAGCACATCGAGGCGCAGATTCTCGGTGACAGCTTCGGCAACGTGGTGCACCTGTTCGAGCGCGACTGCTCGATCCAGCGCCGCAACCAGAAGCTCATCGAGATCGCCCCAAGCCCACAGCTCACCCCCGAGCAGCGCGCCTACATCGGCGACCTGGCGGTGCGTGCAGCCAAGGCTGTGAATTACGAAAACGCCGGTACCGTGGAGTTCTTGCTCGCCGATGGCGAGGTGTACTTCATGGAAATGAACACCCGGGTGCAGGTGGAGCACACCATCACCGAGGAAATCACCGGCATCGACATCGTGCGTGAGCAGATCCGCATCGCATCGGGCCTGCCGCTGTCGGTCAAGCAGGAAGACATCCAGCACCGCGGCTACGCGCTGCAGTTCCGGATCAACGCCGAAGACCCGAAAAACAACTTCCTGCCCAGCTTTGGCAAGATCACCCGTTACTACGCACCCGGCGGCCCAGGCGTGCGCACCGACACGGCCATCTACACCGGCTACACCATTCCGCCGTTCTACGACTCCATGTGCCTGAAACTGGTGGTCTGGGCATTGACCTGGGAAGAAGCCATGGACCGCGGCCTGCGGGCCCTGGACGACATGCGCGTGCAAGGGGTGAAGACCACTGCAGCGTATTACCAGGAAATCCTGCGCAACCCGGAATTCCGTAGCGGCCAGTTCAACACCAGCTTCGTCGAAAGCCACCCTGAACTGACCAACTACTCGATCAAGCGCAAACCCGAAGAGCTGGCCCTGGCCATCGCCGCCGCCATCGCCGCCCACGCAGGCCTGTGAGGAACCTAATAATGTCCAAGAAAATCCACGTAACCGACACGATCCTGCGCGACGCCCACCAGTCCCTGCTGGCCACCCGCATGCGTACCGAAGACATGCTGCCGATCTGCGAAAAGCTCGACAAAGTCGGCTACTGGTCGCTGGAAGTCTGGGGCGGTGCCACCTTCGACGCCTGTGTGCGCTTCCTCAAGGAAGACCCGTGGGAGCGCCTGCGCAAGCTGCGCGCCGCGCTGCCCAATACCCGCCTGCAAATGCTGCTGCGCGGCCAGAACCTGCTGGGCTACCGCCACTACAGCGATGACGTGGTCAAAGCCTTTGTCGCCAAGGCCGCCGTCAACGGCATCGATGTGTTCCGCATCTTCGACGCCATGAACGATGTGCGTAACCTGCGCGTGGCCATCGAAGCGGTAAAGGCCGCCGGCAAGCACGCCCAGGGCACCATCGCCTACACCACCAGCCCGGTGCACACCATCGAAGCCTTCGTGAACCAGGCCAAGCAGATGGAAGCCATGGGTTGCGACTCGGTGGCGATCAAGGACATGGCCGGCCTGCTGACCCCGTTTGCCACGGGCGAGCTGGTCAAGGCACTGAAGGCCGAGCAGTCGCTGCCGGTGTTCATCCACTCCCACGACACCGCTGGCCTGGCTGCCATGTGCCAGCTCAAGGCTGTGGAAAACGGTGCCGACCACATCGACACCGCAATCTCCAGCTTCGCCTGGGGCACCAGCCACCCGGGTACCGAGTCGATGGTCGCGGCGCTCAAGGGCAGCGAGTTCGACACCGGCCTGGACCTGGAGCTGCTGCAGGAAATCGGTCTGTACTTCTACGCCGTGCGCAAGAAGTACCACCAGTTCGAAAGCGAGTTCACTGCGGTGGACACCCGCGTGCAGGTCAACCAGGTGCCGGGCGGCATGATTTCCAACCTGGCCAACCAGCTCAAGGAGCAGGGCGCCCTCAACCGCATGAACGAAGTGCTGGCGGAAATCCCGCGGGTGCGTGAAGACCTCGGCTTCCCTCCGCTGGTCACCCCGACTTCGCAGATCGTCGGTACCCAGGCGTTCTTCAACGTGCTGGCCGGCGAGCGCTACAAGACCATCACCAACGAGGTGAAGCTGTACCTGCAAGGCGGTTACGGCAAGGCCCCGGGCGTGGTCAACGAGCAACTGCGCCGCCAGGCCATTGGCAGCGAAGAAGTGATCGACGTGCGCCCGGCCGACCTGCTCAAGCCAGAAATGACCAAGCTGCGTAACGACATCGGCGCCCTGGCGCGTTGCGAAGAAGACGTGCTGACCTTCGCCATGTTCCCGGACATCGGCCGCAAGTTCCTCGAAGAGCGTGAAGCCGGCACCCTGACCCCCGAAGCCCTGTTGCCGATCCCGGAAGCCGGCGCTATTGCCGCACCTGGCGGCGAAGGCGTGCCGACCGAGTTCGTCATCGACGTGCACGGCGAAACCTACCGTGTGGACATCACCGGTGTGGGCGTCAAGGCAGAGGGCAAGCGTCACTTCTACCTGTCGATCGACGGCATGCCGGAAGAAGTGGTGTTCGAGCCGCTCAACGAGTTCGTCGGCGGCGGCGGCAGCAAGCGTAAGCAGGCCACCGACCCTGGCCATGTCAGCACCACCATGCCTGGCAACATCGTCGATGTACTGGTCAAGGAAGGCGACATGGTCAAGGCCGGCCAAGCCGTGCTGATCACCGAAGCCATGAAGATGGAGACCGAAGTGCAGGCAGCGATCGCCGGCAAAGTCGTGGCCATCCACGTGGCCAAGGGCGACCGCGTGACCCCGGGCGAGATCCTGATCGAGATTGAAGGTTGATAAAAACCTTTAGCTAAGAACGGTTTACCTCTGGGGAGCGGATGCTCCCCTTTTTTATGCATTAAATTGCATATTTTTAGCGATGCATGGCGAAGATATGCAATTTAATGCATATCTGTACGATGCCGGCTTTCAGTGCTGATAGCCCTTGCCAAAATGCCGCTCCAGCTTGGCCTGCACCAGTTCCAGCAAAATCGACAGTACCCAGTAGATCACCGCTGCGGTCGTCAGCATCTCCAGGTAGCGGTAGCTGGAACGGCCATAGGACTGGGCCAGGAACATCACTTCCCACACGCCCATCACCGAAATCAGCGACGAGTCCTTGAGCATCGAGATGAACTGGTTGGCGCTTGGCGGGATGATGGTGCGCATGGCCTGGGGCAGGGTGACGTGCCAGAAGATCTGCGCAGGGCCGAGGCCTAGCGCCATCGCCGCCTGGCGTTGCCCGGGTGCCACGCCAAGAATGCCGGCTCGGAAGATTTCGCTGAGGTAGGCGCCATAGTTCAGCGAGAGGGCGATGATGCCGGCACTGATGGCCCCAGGCACCACACCGAGCTGCGGCAAGCCCAGGTAGATCAGCAGGATCTGGATCAGCAGCGGTGTGCCACGGAAGAACGACGTGTAGAAGCTGGCGATGCCCAGTAGCACTGCGCTGCTCGACAGGCGTGCCAGCGCTGCAGCGAAGCCCAGTGCCACGGAAACGACGATGGAGCACACGCACAGGAACAGGGTCAGTGCCGCGCCTTGCAAGAACCCGTTCGGCCCCAGCTTGAACCCCGCCAGATACGGGAATTTCTCGACAATGATCGAAAACTTGAGATCAAAGCTCAGGAAAAACGCGGCAAACAGCACAAACAGCCCAACCCAGGTCAGGTATAGGCGTGTGCGGAATCCGAACAGTCCAGCGCCCGAGGTTTTGGCAGTCGGGCGAGGGGCAGGTTGATGAGCACTCATTTACTGATATCGGCGCCGATCCATTTCTGGGACAGCTTGGCCAAGGTACCGTCGGCCTTGAGCTCGGCGAAAACTTGGCGCAGCTTGGCATCCCACTCCGGGTCGCCTTTTTCGATGGCCACCGAGTTGGGTTCTTCATAAAGCGGCGCGCCGGCCAGTTTGAAGCGTTTGTCCTGGTCGAGGCGGGGCTGGGCGGTGACCAGGTTGGTCAGGATCGCGTCCAGGCGCACGCCGGCACCCAGGCCCAGGTCCTGGAAGGCGACGTTGTCGGTGTCGTAGGGGGCGATTTGCACCATTTCGAAGGGGTAATCGATTTTTTTGTCTTCGTTGCCTTCGATGACCAGGTTCTTGTTCAGGTAGCTCTCGTAGCTGGATGCGCTGGTCAAGCCGACCTTGCGGCCATCCAGGTCCTTGGCCGAATGAATGCGATCGTCCTTGGCGTTGACCACGATCACGGCGGGTGAGGCGTAGTACTCGACCGGGAAATCAAACACCTCGGCGCGCGCCTTACTTGGCGTCATGGAGCAGATGCAAAGGTCGTAGCGGCCACTCCAGCGGCCCGCGGCAATCACATCCCAGGACGGCGTTTCCAGGCGCAGCTTGACGCCCAGTTTTTCGGCGACGGCCTTGGCCACATCCACGTCAAAACCATCGAGCTGGTTCTGCGCGTTCAGGAACGAGAACGGCGGATAGCTTTCCATCAGCACGTTGACCATTTCCTTGCGCGATTCCACTCGGTCCAACGTGGCGCCTGCGAAGGCTTGAGTGGTGGCACACAGGGCGATGAGGCCGGTGCCGAGCAAGGTAAGCAAGCGCATGGAAGTACCTGAAAAAGTTGTTGGACAATCGGTGCTGGGTATTTAATAGTTATAACAAGTTACACACTAATGAATTTTATTCATAAACATATAAGTGATAGTCATATGGGCGAACGATCGCTGGTAATTCTGGATGGCGGTATGGGGCGAGAGCTGCAGCGTCGTGGTGCGCCGTTTCGGCAGCCCGAGTGGTCAGCGCTGGCCTTGAGCGAAGCACCTGAGGCGGTGCTGGCGGTGCATACGGCGTATATCGAGGCCGGGGCTCAGGTCATCACCAGCAACAGCTATGCGGTAGTGCCCTTCCATATTGGTGAAGAGCGGTTCGCCCAGGAAGGGCGCACCTTGGCTGCAACGGCGGGGCAATTGGCCCGTGCGGCAGCCGATGCGGCTGCCGCGCCGGTACGCGTGGCCGGTTCGCTGCCGCCGTTGTTCGGCTCTTATCGCCCGGACCTGTATCAGCCCGAGCGCGTCGCCGAAGTGCTGACCCCCCTGCTGGCAGGTCTGTCCCCCTACGTGGACCTGTGGCTGGCAGAAACCCAGAGCTCGATCGAAGAAGTTCGGGCCATCGGCGCGCAACTGCCCCAGGACGGCAGGCCGTTCTGGGTATCGTTCACGCTGCAGGACGAAGGTGACATCGACGTGCCGCGCCTGCGTTCCGGACAAACGGTCGCCGACGCGGCCGAAGCGATTGCCGGGCTGGGTGTCAGTACGCTGTTGTTCAACTGCAGCCAGCCTGAGGTGATTGGCGCGGCGCTGGATGTAGCGCGCGAGACGTTCGAGCGCCTGGGCGTGGACATCGCCATCGGCGCCTACGCCAATGCCTTCCCGCCACAGCCCAAGGACGCCACCGCCAACGATGGCCTCGATGAGCTGCGTGAAGACCTTGACCCACCGGGCTACCTGAGCTGGGCCAGCAACTGGCGGCAACGCGGCGCGAGCCTGCTCGGCGGTTGCTGTGGGATTGGCCCAGAGCACATTTCGGCGCTCAAGGCCAACCTGGCCTGATCACCCGTTGCGGCAGGCTTCCAGCGTCCTGGCTTGCCCCTCAGGGCGCTGGTTGTCGGCACTCAACCAGCGCTCGAACCCTGCCGCTACCTGTGGCCATTCATCATCGGTAATCGAGTACCACGCGGTGTCGCGGTTGTGGTCCTTGACCACCAGGTGCTTGCGGAAAACCCCTTCGTAGACAAATCCAAACCGTTCTGCCGCGCGCTTGGAGCGGGCATTGGCGTTGTTGCACTTCCACTCGAGCCTGCGGTTGCCCAGCTCGAACGCCCGCTTGCCCAGCAGGTACACCGCTTCGGTGCCCTTGGGCGTGCGCTGCATGGCGGCGCCGAAGGCGATGTGGCCGATCTCGATGCGGCCATGGTCGGGCACGATCGACATCAGGCTGAGAATGCCCTGGGCCTGGCCGGTGGGGCGGTCGATGACGGTATAGAACAACGGGTCGGTGCTGGCGGCATGGCCCTGCAGCCAGCGGTCGAAGGCGCTGCGTTCCGGGAATGGGCCATAGGGCAGGTAATCCCACAGGACTGGGTCGGCATTCGGGCCTTGCAGTACGTCCCAGAGGTCGTCGCCGTGGCGCGCCGGGTCGAGTTTTTCCAGGCGGATGAAGTGGCCCTCGATGGGCGCTGCCGTGGGCGCGGTGGCGGGTTTCCAGTTCAGTGCGTCAGTCATGTCGTGCCTACAGCCCTTTGCGGAATTGAATGAAGCCCGGCCGCTCGGCGACCTGTTGGTACAGGCTGATGGCGGTGGCGTTGGTCTCGTGGGTCAGCCAGTGCACCTTAGCGCAGCCGGCAGCCTTGGCAGTGGCATAGACATGCTCGATCAGTTGGCGGCCGATGCCCAGGCCACGTTGCGTGTTATCCACATAAAGGTCCTGCAGGTAGCACGAATTTTCGATGCTCCAGTTGGAACGATGATAGATCCAGTTGACCATTCCTACGGCCTTGCCATCGACCCAGGCCAGGGCCGAGTGGGTGGGCTCGTTGGGGTCGAGCAGGCGCTGCCAGGTGTTGGCGCTGACCGCTTCGGCCAATTCGGTCTCATAGAAGCGCAAGTAAGCCTGCCACAGGGCAAGCCAGGCTGCATGGTCGTTGGCGCTGACGGGGCGCAGGGTGACGCTGGGCATGGGCTTTTCCTTCAGAGTTGGCGCATGTGCGCCGCCAGTTGGTTGTCAGGGTAGTCGGCACTGCCGCTCAGGCCTTCACGCACGCCTGCGATGTCCTCGGCCGAACGGTTTTGGCTGAGCTTGCGGGCGCCTTGCAGGCGGGCGATCGGCAGGCGTATGCCGACAATGGCGCGCAGCATGCCGTCGATGTAGTCGCTGGGGGCGTCGGAGACCTTCCAGGGTTCACTGCGGCCCTGCTCGTGACGGTCGGTCAGGCGGCTGACGATCTGCAGCAGGGGCGCGGCTTCGTGGATCACTTCAACCGGGCCGTAGGCGTGCACCGCCAGGTAGTTCCAGGTCGGTACCACCTTGGGGTTCTCGGCCTTGCTGGGGTAGTAGCTGGGGCTGACATAAGCGTCAGCGCCGGGGAACACCAGCAGCGCTTCAGTGCCTTGCGCCAGGTCTTTCCACTGAGCATTGGCCCGCGCCAGGTGCGCGTAGACCGTGCCGAACTCGCCTTGCTCGGGGTCGATCAACACCGGCAGGTGGGTGGCCAGCAGCCCGTGTTCGCCGTGGCTGATAAGCACGGCAAGGCGAGTAGCGGCCATATGCTGGTGCAGGCGATCGAGGTCGTGTTCCTGGTGGGGCTTGCTGTTGTACATGGTGGGTTCCTTGTCGAATGGCTCCATCCTAGGCAGGCTATTGGTTCTGTGTAAGATCCATTTATGACTGATTTGACAGGTCCAATACGGTGAACAAGCGCCCCCTCATCTTGCCCTTCGACCCCGCTGGCATCGTGCTGGACCGCCAGCGAGGGCTCAGCCAGCAGCTTTACCAGGCCTTGCGTGCACGGGTGCTGGATGGGCGCTTGAGCAGCGGTACGCGGTTACCGGCCAGCCGTGACCTGGCAGCCATCCTCGCGCTGTCGCGCAACACTGTGGTGCGTGCCTACGACCAGTTGTATGCCGAAGGGTATATCGAGAGCCGGGTGGGGGACGGCACCTATGTCACCCAGCTCGATAAACTATCCACACAACTGTCCACAGGGTTATCCCTAGGGTTATCAACAGGTTTATCCACATTTTCCTCAGAAAAGACTGAGGATTTATCCAGCTGTGAGCGCACCAGCGAGCCTTTGGAGCGTCTGAAAAGTAACCATTTGCCGCCTCCCAGAAGTGGCGCGCCGCGCGCATTCCGGGTGGGCATTCCTGCCTTCGATCTGTTCCCGTTTGACGTCTGGGCCAAGCTGCAAGCGGGTTTCTGGCGTAACCCGGACCCTGCGCAGCTGGGCTACGGTGAACCGGCAGGTGAGCTGCAGCTGCGCGAGCTGATTGCCACCTATTTACGCCGTTCGCGGGGCTTATCGTGCACGGCTGAACAAATTGTGATCACCAGTGGTGCACAGCAGGCCATCAGCCTTTGTGCACAGTTGCTGTTGCAGCCTGGCGAGGGGGTGGCTGTGGAAAACCCGGGCTACCGGGCCGCCGGGCATACCTTCGCCGTGGCGGGTGGCAGGGTGATGGGCGTGCCAGTGGATGACGAGGGTATGGATTGCCAGCGGCTGATGCAGCTGGCGGACTGCCGCTTGGCCTATGTGACGCCGGCCCACCAGTACCCGACCGGGGTAACCATGAGCCTGGCACGGCGCCTGGCATTGCTGGCCTGGGCCGAGCGTAGCGATGGTTGGATCATCGAAGACGATTACGACGGCGAGTACCGCTACCGCGGTGCGCCATTGGCACCGCTGGCGGCATTGGACCGGCAGGGGCGGGTGCTGTACATCGGCACGTTCGGCAAGATTGCCTTCCCCGCGTTACGCCTGGGCTACCTGGTGCTGCCTGGGCGCCTGGTGCAGGCCTTCAGCCAGGGGCGGGCGTTGGCCATGCGGCATTCGGAGGTCAGTAGCCAGTGTGTGATGGCCGAGTTCATGGCCCAAGGGCATTTCCAGCGGCACATACGGCGTATGCGCCGGGCGGCGTTGAGCCGGCGCAACGTGCTCAAGGCGGGCTGGCCTGTGGATGTTCCAGGCTTGGGCGCCATGCCGGAAGTGGCGGCAGGACTACACGTGAAGGTGGATGTGGATAACTTTGCGCGGGAACAAGCCTTGGTCGCCAAGGCTGAAGCGGTTGGCGTTGAGGTGAATCCACTGAGTAGTTACTGGTTGGATGACAGCGAGGTGCCTGTGGATAAGCGGGCAGGGTTGGTGCTGGGGTTTGCGGCCGTGCCGGAAGGCGACATCGCCAATGCACTGATGCGATTGCGCAGTGCCTGGCGAATGTGAGCTGTGGCCTACATACATTTAGGTGCCGGACTTGATGCGCGTCCAGGCCCTGGTGCGCGCGCGCTCGGCATCGCGTGGCAACGGCTTGAGGGTGTACAGCTTGGCCATCGCTTCCGCCGTCGGGTAAAGGTTGGGGTTATTGCGAATCGCCGGGTTCACCTTCTCGGTGGCGTCCTTGTTCGGGTTCGGATAGCCGACAAAATCACTGATCGGCGCAATCACCTCCGGGCGCAGCAGGTAGTTGATGAAGGTGTGGGCGTCTTCGGCGTTGGCGGCGTTTTTCGGAATGGCCAGCATATCGAACCAGATCGGCGCACCTTCCTTGGGCAGGCGCATGTCGACCACCACGCCATTCTTCGCATCGCGGGCCCGGTTGGCGGCCTGCGAGAAGCTACCGCTGTAGCCCACCGCCACACAGATGTCGCCGTTGGCGATGTCGGCCATGTACTTGGAGGAATGGAAATACGTCACGTGCGGGCGAATCTTCAGCAGCAGCTCCTCGGCCTTCTTGTAGTCGGCCGGCTTGTCGCTGTTGGGCGGCAAGCCCAGGTATTGCAGGGCCAGTGGCAAGATCTCCGAGGGCGAATCGAGCAAGGCAACGCCGCACTGCTTGAGCTTGGCGATGTTCTCTTCCTTGAAGATCAGGTCCCAGCTGTCAACAGGCGCGTTCTCACCCAGCGCAGCCTTGACCTTGGCCGGGTTGAAGCCGATCAGCACGGTGCCGTACATGTAGGGCACGGCAAACGTGTTGCCGGGGTCGTTGGCCTCGATCAGCTTCATCAGTGCCGGGTCCAGGTGTTGCCAGTTCGGCAGCTTGCTGCGGTCCAGTGGCTGGAACACGCCAGCCTCGATCTGCTTGGCAAGGAACACGTTGGACGGCACCACCACGTCATACCCGGAGTTGCCGGTCAGCAGCTTGGCTTCCAGTGCCTCATTGGTGTCGAAAATGTCGTAGATCAGCTTTACGCCGCTGTCTTTCTGGAAGTCGACCAAGGTCTGCGGGGTGATGTAGTCGAACCAGTTGTAGACCCGCAGGGTGCGCTGTTCGGCCTGGGCCTGCAGGGCGCCGGTGAACAGGGTGGCAGCGATGATCGGGGCGAGCAGACGCTTGAGTCGGGCCATTATCGGGCTCCTGGCTGGGCGCGCTGGAAACCTTCCAGCACATTGACCGCATTGATGCCGATTTCTTCCACAGCGTAGCCGCCTTCCATCACGAACAGGGTCGGCTTGCCGAGCTGGGCGATGCGTTTGCCCATTTCCAGGTAGTCAGGGCTGTCTAGCTTGAACTGGGAGATTGGGTCGTCCTTGAAGGTGTCCACCCCGAGCGAGATCACCAGCACATCGGCGTCGTAGGCAGCGATGCGCTGGCACGCGTCTTCCAGCGCTGCGCTCCAGGCGGCCCAGTCACTGCCGGCCGGCAACGGGTAGTTGATGTTGCAGCCTTCACCTGCGCCTTCGCCCGTTTCGTCGGCATAGCCAAGGAAGAACGGGAATTCGTCCTGCGGGTCGCCGTGGATCGAGGCGAAGAACACATCGCTGCGGCTGTAGAAGATGTCTTGGGTGCCGTTGCCGTGGTGATAGTCGACGTCGAGGATGGCGACTTTGGCGCGGCCTTGGTCCAGGAAGGCCTGGGCAGCGATGGCAGCGTTGTTCAGGTAGCAGTAACCGCCCATGACTTCGCCGGCGGCATGGTGCCCCGGTGGGCGGCACAGGGCGAACGCCGCATGGGCGCCTTGCTGGATGGCGGCCTGGGCCGTGAGCGCGACCTGGGCGGCGCTGTAGGCGGCTTGCCAGGTACCGGCAGTAATCGGTGCACCGGCGTCGAAGCTGTAGTAGCCAAGCTCGCCATGCAGGCCGGTGGGTTTAACCTGGCGCAGGGTGCGGGCTGGCCAGGTGAAAGGCAGCAGGTCGCCTTCGTGGCCCAACGCGGCCCAGCGCGCCCAAGCGCCTTCAAAGAAGTCCAGGTAGTCGGCGCTGTGGACGCGCAGCAGCGGCGCGCGGCCGAAGTCGTCCGGCGCCTTCACGTCGCCCAGCTGGCGCTTGTTCACTTGATCGAGCACATGGTCGGCGCGCGAAGGCATTTCGAAGCAGGGCATCAGCTTGCCGTCGATCAGCTCGCAGCGGCCGTGGTGCAGGCGGTGGTCATCGGAATAGATCGTCAGCATTGTTGTTCTCCGGTTGGACTGGCGTGGGCCCATTTTCAGGGGCAGCCCGGTAGCGGAGAACGACGCAAACGGCCAAAAGGGGATCGATGTGGCCAAGGTCGCTGGCCGGGTTTAATGTGCCGGCCTTTTCGCGGGCAAGCCCGCTCCCACAGGTACACCACAATATCCCAGAGTTGTGGAGATCCTGTGGGAGCGGGCTTGCCCGCGAAGAGGCCCGCCCAGGTCAACCGCGAAAGTGGCTGGGCGCCACGCCACTCCAGCGCTGGAACGCATGGCGGAAGCTGGCCGTTTCGCTGAACCCCAAGGTTTCGGCAATCCGGTAGATCGGCATCTGCTCATCGGCCAACAACTGCTTGGCCCGCTCAAAACGCAGCTCATCGAGCAGCTGTTGATAACTGCTGCCCAGCGCCTGCAGGTGCCGGCGCAAGGTCCGCGATGAGCAGTTCATCTGCCGCGCCAAACCCTCAAGCCCCGGCGCTGCGTCCAGTTGCTGGGCCAGCAGCTGGCGTATCTTGCCCAGCCAGGCCTGACGCCCTGTGAACTCGAGGTTCAGGCGTCGGCAGCGCTCGCTCATGGCTTTGTGGGTAATGGGGTCGGCCAACGGTAGCGGGGTATCCAGCCAGCGCCGCTCGAAGGCAAACGCGTTGTCCTCGGCCTCGAAGCCGATTGGGCATTGGAAGGCACGGGTATAGAGGCTGTGGTAGCCCGGCCGGGCATGCTCGAAGCGGCTGCCGAGCAGTGGCAGGGGCCGGCCCAGCAAGTCGTCGCAAATCACTTTAAGCGAGACCAGGCAGAACTCTGCATTGAAAGCAGTCAGCGCCGGGCTGTCGCGGTAATCGCTGGCGCTGAGCCAGACACGCTGGCCGTCGTCGATCAGGCGCAGTTGGAAGACTGTTCCCAGCAGTGCCGGAAAGCGCAGCGCCAGGCGCAAGGCGTCACCCAAAGTGGCACTGGAGAGCAGGGCGTAACCGAGCATGCCATAGCACGACACGTGCATGCGCTGGCCCAGCTCCAGGCCGATGTCTTCGCGCCGGGCGACGGCATTGGCACACACCTGCAGCTCTTGCTGGGTGGTGATGCGCGCGTCTGCATGCCCCAGGTCCGCCGGGCCGATGCCACTGCCGGCGAGCAAGGCCGAAGCCTCGCAACCCTCTGCCTGAAAGACGTTGAGGATCAGCGAAACCGCGTTGAGGGTGGTCAGGTGGCTGTGCAGCATGCTCGGTATCCCGTTGGTTGGGATGCATTATGGAGCAAGTTGTGTGCCGCAAACCTGGGGCAGCGCAACCGCGCTAGATCATGCAGGCAAAAAAAAGGCCCGATGCATGCGCTCGGGCCTTTGAAAGGTTGAGAGGTGTCTAGTCCCTCGACCTGGTGAGACAGTTGAAGCGGTCGGTTACGCCTTCAGCGGAACCAGACGCGGTGCAATCATGTTTTCTGGGCGCAGGATGTCGTTGAGCATCTCTTCGTCCAGCAGCTTCTCTTCGCGTACCAGTTCCAGCACACCGCGGCCTGTTTCCAGAGCAACACGGGCGATACGGGTGGCGTTTTCGTAGCCGATGTAAGGGTTCAGGGCGGTGACCAGGCCGATCGAGTGCTCGACCAGTTCACGGCAGCGCTGTTCGTTGGCAGTGATGCCGACGATGCAGTGCTCGCGCAGCATGTCCATGGCGCGCTGGAGCAGGCGGATCGAGTCGAAGATCTTGTAGGCGATCAGCGGCTCCATCACGTTCAGCTGCAGCTGGCCACCTTCGGCGGCGACGGTCAGGGCCAGGTCGTTGCCCATGATGGCGAAGGCCACTTGGTTGACGGCTTCCGGGATAACCGGGTTGACCTTGCCTGGCATGATCGAGCTGCCTGGCTGACGCGCTGGCAGGTTGATCTCGTTGATGCCGGTACGCGGGCCGCTGGACAGCAGGCGCAGGTCGTTGCAGATCTTCGACAGCTTGACCGCGGTACGCTTGAGCATGCCGGAGAACAGCACGAAGGCGCCCATGTCGGAGGTGGCTTCGATCAGGTCGGCAGCCGGGACCAGCGGCTGGCCGCTGATGGTTGCCAGGCGCTGTACGGCGAGCATCTGGTAGCCCGGGTCGGCATTGATGCCGGTACCGATGGCAGTACCACCCAGGTTGATTTCGGTCAGCAGCTCCGGCGCCAGCGAACGCAGACGGTTGAGGTCTTCGGTCATGGTGGTGGCGAAGGCGCGGAATTCCTGGCCCAGGGTCATCGGCACGGCGTCCTGCAGCTGGGTACGGCCCATCTTCAGTACGTGGTCGAACTCTTTACCTTTGGCGGCGAAGGCCTGGATCAGGCTGTCGAGGCTGGCGAGCAGGGCGTCATGACCCAGCAGCAGACCCAGACGGATCGCAGTCGGGTAGGCGTCGTTGGTCGACTGCGCCATGTTCACGTCGTTGTTCGGGTGCAGGTACTGGTACTCACCCTTCTGGTGGCCCATGGCCTCCAGCGCGATGTTGGCGATGACTTCGTTGGCGTTCATGTTGGTAGAAGTACCAGCACCGCCTTGAATCATGTCCACCACGAACTGCTCGTGGTAGTCGCCTTTGATCAGCCGGCCGCAGGCGGCGCTGATGGCGGCGTGCTTGGCATCGCTCAGGTGCCCCAGCTCTCGGTTGGCGTCAGCAGCAGCCTGCTTGACCATCGCCAGGCCCACTACCAGTTTCGGGTAGTGCGACAGCGGAACACCGGAGAGGTGGAAGTTGTTGGCAGCGCGCAGGGTCTGGATGCCGTAGTAGGCATCAGCAGGAACTTCAAGGGTACCCAGCAGATCTTTTTCGACGCGGAACGATGCAGCGGCAGACATGATGTATATCATCTCGAATTTGACCCGGCACATGCCGGAATGGCGCTAATCCTAGGCCCGAAGAGGATTTTGCGGCCAATGCTGTTGCACGCTAACCTATGCACAAACGGCATAGTGTTTCATGTGACGCCAATTGACATTCGAGCGTGTTCCATTTTGGTGCATGCCGGGAGATGTGCTTCGTGAACCTGGAAAGCAAATGGCTGGAAGACTTCAGCGCCCTGGCTGCCACGCGCAGTTTTTCGCAAGCGGCAGAGCGGCGCTTCGTCACTCAACCGGCCTTCAGTCGACGTATTCGCAGCCTCGAAGCAGCCTTGGGCCTGCAGCTGGTGAATCGTTCCCGCACGCCGATTGAACTGACCGAGGCCGGGCAGCTGTTTCTGGTCACGGCGCGCACCGTTGTCGACCAGTTGAGCGAAATTCTGCGCCACTTGCACCACCTCGAAGGTGGCCAAGGCGAGGTTATCCAAGTGGCGGCGGCGCACTCCCTGGCGTCGGGGTTTTTCCCACGTTGGGTGGCCCAGTTGCGCAACGACGGGTTGAACATTGCCACCCGTCTGGTGGCGACCAACGTGGGTGATGCGGTGCATGCCCTGCGCGAAGGCGGTTGCGACCTGATGCTGGCCTTCTATGACCCCGATGCCGCGCTGCAGATGGATGCCGAGATCTTCCCGTCGCTGCACATGGGCACCACCGAAATGTTGCCGGTGTGTGCTGTGGATGCCGACGGCCAGCCCTTGTTCGATCTGGAAGGCGAGGGCAGCGTGCCACTTTTGGCCTACACCGCCGGTGCCTTCCTCGGCCGTTCGGTGAACCTGTTGCTGCGCCAGCGCAACCTGCGCTACACCACTGTTTATGAAACCGCCATGGCCGACAGCCTCAAGAGCATGGCGCTGGAGGGCATGGGCATTGCCTGGGTGCCACGCCTGTCGATGCGCGGCGAGCTGGAGCGGGGTGAGCTGGCCATCTGCGGTGGCAGCCAATGGCACGTGCCCCTGGAAATCCGCCTGTACCGCTGCGCCCTGGTGCGTAAGGCCAACGTGCGCTTGTTGTGGCGCAAGCTGGAGGGGGCGGCGGCGGTTGACCCAAAAGTCAGCCAAAGCCCCGAAAAATAAGGCCGACAGTTGGTCGCCGGGGGTGCCAGCATCGCCCAGGGTTACGGTATACTGCGCGGCCTTTAGACCGGATAGCTCCGGTCCTGATCAGCAAACAAGCCACGCCGGTCGTCCCGCGTGGCTTGTTGTTTTTTGACGCGCCCAAGGGCGCACAAGCGAAGAGGCTCGACGATGAGTGCACTGGTTGGCGTGATCATGGGCTCCAAGTCCGATTGGTCCACCCTTAGCCACACCGCCGATATGCTGGAAAAACTCGGCATTCCCTACGAAGTGAAGGTGGTTTCCGCCCACCGCACCCCGGATCTGCTGTTCCAGTATGCCGAAGAGGCCGAAGGCCGTGGCATCGAGGTGATCATCGCCGGTGCCGGTGGCGCAGCCCACCTGCCAGGCATGTGCGCCGCCAAGACCCACCTGCCGGTGCTGGGCGTGCCGGTGCAGTCGTCGATGCTGTCGGGTGTCGATTCGCTGCTGTCGATCGTGCAGATGCCGGCGGGCGTTCCGGTCGCGACCCTGGCCATCGGCCGGGCGGGCGCGATCAACGCTGCATTGCTGTCGGCGAGCATCCTGGGCGCCAAGTACCCGCAGTACCACGCGGCGCTCAAGCAGTTCCGCACGGAACAGACCGACACCGTGCTGGACAATCCAGACCCGCGCCAGGCTTGAGGCTGACCCCATGAAGATCGGTGTAATCGGTGGCGGCCAGCTCGGCCGCATGCTGGCCCTGGCGGGTACTCCGCTGGGCATGAACTTCGCGTTCCTCGACCCGGCTGCAGATGCCTGCGCCGCCCCTCTGGGCGAGCACCTGCGCGCCGACTACGGTGACCAGGACCATCTGCGCCAGCTGGCCGACGAAGTCGACCTGGTGACCTTCGAGTTCGAAAGCGTCCCGGCCGAAACCGTGGCCTTCCTCTCGCAGTTCGTCCCGGTCTACCCAAGCGCCGAAGCGCTGCGTATTGCCCGCGACCGCCTGTTCGAGAAGAGCATGTTCCGCGACCTGGGTATTCCGACCCCGGCCTTCGCCGACATCCTCTCCCAGGCAGACCTGGATGCCGCGGTCGCCAGCATCGGCCTGCCAGCCGTGCTCAAGACCCGCACCCTGGGCTACGACGGCAAGGGCCAGAAGGTCCTGCGCAGTGCTGAAGACGTGGTCGACACCTTCGCCGAGCTGGGCAGCGTGCCGTGCCTGCTGGAAGGCTTCGTGCCGTTCACTGGCGAAGTCTCGCTGGTGGCCGTCCGTGCCCGCGATGGCGAAACCCGCTTCTATCCGTTGGTGCACAACACCCACGAGAGCGGCATCCTGCGTCTGTCGGTGGCCAGCGAAGCGCACCCGCTGCAAGGCCTGGCCGAAGACTACGTCGGCCGTGTGCTGAAGCAGCTGGACTATGTCGGCGTGATGGCGTTCGAGTTCTTCGAAGTCGACGGTGGCCTCAAGGCCAACGAAATCGCCCCGCGTGTGCACAACTCCGGGCACTGGACCATCGAAGGCGCCGAGTGCAGCCAGTTCGAGAACCACCTGCGCGCTGTCGCCGGCCTGCCGCTGGGCTCGACCGCCAAGGTCGGTGAAAGCGCCATGCTCAACTTCATCGGTGAAGTACCTGCGGTGGATAAAGTGGTCGCTATCGAAGACTGCCACCTGCACCACTATGGCAAGGCCTTCAAGGTCGGGCGCAAGGTTGGCCATGCCACCCTGCGTTGCCAGGACATGGCCATCCTCAAGCGCAAGATTGCCGAAGTAGAGGCGCTGATCAGCAACTGATCGGGCTGTAAATCGAACTTCTGCAAGCGGCTTGCCCTCTGAACATGGCAACAGGCCAAAGCCCGTCTAGGCTTTGGCTTGTTCCATCTTCACTGCAGAGGGATTGCCATGGGCATCATTGGAACCATCTTCATCGGCCTCATCGTTGGCCTGCTGGCCCGCTTCATCAAGCCGGGCGACGACAGCATGGGCTGGATCATGACCATCCTGCTGGGTATTGCCGGCTCCTTGATCGCCACCTACGGCGGTCAGGCACTGGGCATTTATCAGGCTGGGCAGGCCGCAGGGTTCTTCGGCGCGCTGGTCGGTGCCGTCGTCCTTCTGGTGATCTACGGATTAATCAAGAAACGCTGAATACCGTTTAGAATGCTCGGCAATTCATCCGAGTTGCCGAGCATTTTCATGCGTGCCTTATTTCTCATCCCCTTGCTTCTGGCCAGCACCCTGGCCCGTGCCGAGCTGCCCGAAACCGACTGGCTGGAGCTGATGCCCAAGTCGGACCAGAAGGCCCTTGAGCAAATGCCCGAAATCGACCACAACTCGCCGGAGGCCATGGGCACCTTCACCGACAAGGGCGGCCTCAAGCAGAGCAAAGGGTTGCCGGCGGTGATGTATTCGACCAAGACCGTGCCCGCCATGAACGGCAAGCAGATTCGCTTGGGCGGTTACCCGGTACCGCTGGAGAGCGATGCCAAGGGCAACAGCACACTATTTTTCCTGGTGCCATACCCGGGCGCCTGCATCCACGTGCCGCCACCGCCACCGAACCAGTTGGTGCTGGTGCGCTACCCGAAGGGGCTGAAAATCGACGACATCTACACGCCGCTGTGGGTTAGCGGGGCGTTGAAGGTGGAGAAGGTCAGCAACGACCTGGCGGATGCGGCCTATGCGCTGGATGCGCAGAAGGTGAGGGTGGTGGAGGACGCCGACCTCTGAGTGGGGCTGTGCTGGCCTCTTCGCGGGGCAAGCCCGCTCCCATCCTGTGGGAGCGGGCTTGCCCCGCGAAGAGGCCGGTAAAATCAACGCAAGGCTCAGATCGCTTCACTGCCGATACTGACGCTCAGCGAGCAACTCGTCCCAGGCCTCAGCGTCACCACGTCATCCCACACATTCGCTGTCTCGATGCAAAGCATCCGCTGCCAGCCATCTTCCGCCATGTCCGGCAGCTCCCGCGCCCGCTCGGTCCAAGGGTTCCAAATCACCGCCGAGCGCGAGCCACTGCTGGTCAGGGTAATCCGCCGCGCCCAGTGCGGGTCGACAATGCTCAGGGTTTGCGGGGTAGCCAGGTAGATCCGGTCAGTCTCCCCGGCAAATGCCAGCGCACCTTGCTGCTGGCGCTGCTCCCAGTCGGCCAAGGTCTCGATGTAGCTCAACCCGTCCACACCCTCGACCCGCGCCTGGCGCACGTCGCTGACGGCAAAGTAGCTGTGCAGGGCCTGGCTGATGGTAACGGGGGTATTGCCCATGTTGCGGCTGGTCAGGTTCAGCTTCAACGCCTCATCCAGCTCCACCACCAGCTTCAGCTCGACGTCTTGAGGCCAGCCGGGCAGGTCGCCCCGCGCTTCAGGCAATGCGAATTCGATGCGCAGGCCGTTGCCCGCTTTCTCAATACCCAGCAGCTGCCAGTCTCGCGAGCGCGCCAGCCCGTGGGCAGGCGCCTGCTCGTCGTGGTACATGGCCTGAACAGCCTGGGGGTTGCGCTGCAGGTTGCCAAACCACGGCCAGCACACCGGTACCCCGGCGCGCACGGATTTGCCCTGGCGGAAAATGGCCTGGTCGCTCAGCCACAGCAGCGGCGGTTCGCCCACACGCTGGTAGCTGAGGATCTGCGCGCCCTGCTGGGCGATCAGTAGTTCGGCATGCTCGCTGGTGATGCGCCAGCAATTGAGTTCGCCGTGTTGCTCGGTGTCGACCTTGAAAGTAGCCATTGCACTCGTCTCATTGATTGCCCTGTGGGCCTTGGACCCGGGCACGTGCAATGAGTTTACCGCCGGCGTGGCTCAGCGACGAGGCACAGAGCGGGTGCGGCCACTGCCGTCGATGGCGACGAAGACGAATACCGCTTCGGTCACCTTGCGCCACTCACTGGACAGCGGGTCGTCGCTCCACACTTCGACCATCATCTGGATCGAGCTGCGGCCGATTTCCAGGGTCTGGGTATAGAACGACAGCTGGGCACCCACGGCGACCGGCACCAGGAAGGCCATGCGATCGATGGCCACCGTGGCCACACGGCCACCCGCGACACGGCTGGCCATAGCAGTGCCGGCCAAATCCATCTGGGCGACCAGCCAGCCGCCAAAGATGTCACCAAAGCCGTTGGTCTCACGAGGGAGTGCGGTGATTTGCAAGGCCAGGTCGCCTTGCGGGATTGGATCTTCTTGTTCGAGCTCAATCATGCGATGGGGCCTCTGACCCGTGACGCTTTCGTTGGTGTGGCGCAAAGGCCGGGTAAACGATTCAGCTGGAAACATACTACGCCGATTTCGTTTCACTGGGCGGCCGTAGGGAAACTCTGCGAAACCGCCTGACATGCAGACCGGCGTTTTCGCACAACATCCCACGCTAGGAGCAACCTTTTCCTACGAACTGCCAGTATATAGAGCATAACGGCCAGCGACGACCGCGCATTCATGAATATCTGTATGGTTTTTGTATCGCTTTCGGCGCGCCTCGGCAATTTGCTATCTTCGCTCGTCTACCAATCCAGAAGTCGCGCGCCAAGCGACCTGCATGACCTACAAGAGAAAGATCGATGACCTCCGTGCCGAGCAGTATCGAGCAGCCTTCACGGCCGCTGACCCGCAGCGACTACAAGACCCTTTCACTGTCCGCCCTGGGCGGTGCACTGGAGTTCTACGACTTCATCATCTTCGTGTTCTTCGCTACGGTGGTCGGCAAGCTGTTCTTCCCTGCCGACATGCCGGAATGGCTGCGCTTGATGCAGACTTTCGGCATCTTTGCCGCCGGCTACCTGGCGCGGCCGCTGGGCGGCATCGTCATGGCGCACTTCGGTGACCTGCTCGGGCGCAAGAAGATGTTCACCCTGAGCATCTTCATGATGGCGCTGCCCACCCTGATCATGGGCCTGCTGCCGACCTACGCGCAGATTGGCCTGTGGGCACCTGTTTTGCTGCTGCTGATGCGCGTCATTCAGGGCGCGGCGATTGGTGGCGAAGTGCCTGGCGCCTGGGTGTTCGTCTCTGAGCACGTACCAGCGCGCAATACCGGCTACGCCTGCGGCACGCTGACCGCCGGCCTGACCTCGGGCATTTTGCTCGGCTCGCTGGTCGCGACCCTGATCAACAGCATTTATACCCCAGGTGAAGTTGCCGATTACGCCTGGCGTATACCGTTCTTGCTGGGGGGTGTGTTCGGCCTGTTCTCGGTGTACCTGCGCCGCTGGCTGCACGAAACCCCAGTGTTCGCCGAGATGCAGCAGCGCAAGGCCCTGGCCGAAGAGCTGCCGCTGCGTGCCGTGCTGCGTGATCACCGTGGCGCGATCATTTTGTCGATGCTGCTGACCTGGCTGCTGTCGGCTGGCATCGTGGTGGTGATCCTGATGACCCCGGCGCTGCTGCAGAGCTTCTACCAAATCAGCCCGACCGACTCGCTCAAGGCCAACAGCCTGGCCATTGTGCTGCTCAGCCTCGGCTGCATCGGTGCCGGTAGCCTGGCCGACCGCATCGGCGCTGGGCGTGTGTTCATCGTCGGCAGCCTGCTGTTGCTGGCCAGCTCCTGGACCTTCTACCACAGCCTGCCGACCCGCCCCGACCTGCTGTTCCCGTTGTATGCGCTGACCGGCCTGTGCGTCGGTATCGTCGGCGCCGTGCCCTATGTGATGGTCAAGGCCTTCCCACCGGTGGTGCGTTTCAGCGGCTTGTCGTTCTCTTACAACGTCGCCTACGCCATCTTCGGCGGGCTGACGCCGATGGTGGTGACCGCGCTGTTGAAGGTCAGCCCAATGGCGCCGGCCTATTATGTGGCGGGGCTGTGTGCTGTCGGGCTGGCCGTAGGCGTTTATCTGTTCGCCAATAAGCGCTGATCGGCTTGCATCAATTGCCTCCCTCATTGGGGTAGGCGAAGAGCCTGAGCGGTTACCCCGCGCCTCTGCAACATCTTGAAAAGGCCATCCCCGGCACCGGGTGATGGCCTTTCATCCAATTGTCACATTGAAGTCATATCGTATTCATGCGGCCTGCAGATACTTGGGCCCGATCCATCCAACACCCCCAATATTCCTGCTAGGAGCAAGGCATGAAACTGAAGCGTTTGATGGCGGCCCTTACCTTCGCCGCCGCTGGCGTTGCAACCGCCAATGCGGTAGCCGCTGTCGACCCAGCAATCCCGACCTACACCAAGACCACCGGTGTTTCGGGCAACCTCTCCAGCGTCGGTTCGGACACCCTCGCCAACCTGATGACCCTGTGGGCCGAGGCCTACAAGAAGGAATATCCGAACGTAAACATCCAGATCCAGGCCGCCGGCTCCTCCACCGCGCCACCCGCGCTGACCGAAGGCACCGCCAACCTGGGCCCGATGAGCCGCAAGATGAAGGACGTCGAGCTGCAGGCCTTCGAGCAGAAGTACGGCTACAAGCCGACCGCCATCCCGGTCGCCGTTGACGCCCTGGCTGTATTCGTCCACAAGGACAACCCGATCAAGGGCCTGACCATGGCTCAGGTCGATGCAATCTTCTCGTCCACCCGCCTGTGCGGCGCCAAGGCCGATGTCAAAACCTGGGGCGACCTGGGCGTGACCGGCGACCTGGCCAACAAGCCAGTGCAGCTGTTCGGCCGTAACTCGGTATCGGGCACCTACGGCTACTTCAAGGAAGAAGCCCTGTGCAAAGGCGACTTCAAGCCTAACGTCAACGAACAGCCTGGCTCGGCTTCGGTCGTGCAGTCGATCAGCTCCTCGCTGAACGGCATTGGCTACTCGGGCATCGGCTACAAGACCGCTAGCGTCAAGACCGTAGCCCTGGCCAAGAAAGAAGGCGGCGAGTTCATCGAAGACAACGAAGAAAACGCCCTGAACGGCAAGTACCCGCTGTCCCGCTTCCTGTACGTCTACGTCAACAAGGCCCCGAACAAGCCTCTGGCCCCGCTGGACGCCGAGTTCATCAAGCTGGTGCTGTCGCAAGCTGGCCAGCAGGTCGTGGTGAAGGATGGCTACATCCCGCTGCCGGCCAAAGTGGTCGACAAGACCCTGGCTGACCTGGGCCTGTCCCACGCTGGTAACGTCGCAAAGAAGTAAGTAACTGAGGAATCGGCCGGTGCCTAAGCCCGGCCGCTTCCACGAATTCTCAGTCCGAAGCCAGAACCCCTGAGCGTCGGGCTTTCTTGCGTCACTGCATTGTCATGTTTTTGTCATACGGGACCGCTAGGGTGTGCGCATGAATGATCTGGCCAACTCCACCATGACCCAAAATTCCCAACCCGTGCGGATTGACTTCAATACGCCCGAGTTGCAACGCAAGCGCCGCATGCGTGCGCTCAAGGACCGCCTGACTCGCTGGTATGTACTGGTGGGCGGGCTTGCCGTATTGGCGGCAATTACCCTGATTTTCTTCTACCTGGCCTACGTGGTGCTGCCGCTGTTCCAGGGCGCTGAGCTGACCAGCAAGAAGGCCCTGGAGCCGACCTGGCTGCAACAGGATGTCGGCAAGCCGCTGATGATCGCGCTTGAAGAGCAGAACCTGGTGGGCATGCGGGTTTCCGACAAGGGGCAGGCACTGTTCTTCGACACCAAGACCGGTGCCGAGCTGCAGCGCGTCGACCTGCCGCTGCCGGCCGGTACCCAGGTGAGCTCCATCAGCACCGATCAGCCGGGTAGCCCGCTGGTTGTGCTGGGTCTGTCCAATGGTCAGGCGTTGGTGTTCCACCACACCTACAAGATCACCTACCCGGACAACAAAAAGACCATCACCCCAGGCATCGACTACCCCTACGGCAAGGACGCGTTCGTGCTTGACGACCAGGGCCGCCCTCTGGAGCACGTGAGCGTCAACGTCAACGGCGAAACCCTGCTGCTGGCAGGTTCCACCGGTTCGCACCTGCAGGTCACCCAACTGACCCGCGAAGAGAACATGATGACCGGCGAGGTCACCAGCGAGCAGAACCGTATCGACCTGCCGCAGATGACCGAGCCGGTCAAGGCCATTTACGTCGACCCGCGCCAGCAATGGCTGTACGTGGTCAACGGCCGTGCCACCGCCGACGTCTTCAGCCTGCGTGACAAGAGCCTCAACGGCCGCTACAAGCTGCTGGAAGATGGCAATGCCGAGATCACGGCCAGTGGCCAGTTGGTGGGCGGTATCTCGCTGATCTTCGGTGACTCCAAAGGTGGCTTGAACCAGTGGTTCATGGCCCGCGATCCCGATGGCGAGTCGCGCTTCAAGTTGATCCGCAGCTTCCAGATGGGCAACGCGCCGATCGTCCAGATCGATGCCGAAGAGCGCCGCAAGGGCTTCATCGCCCTGGACGCCGAAGGCAAGCTTGGTGTATTCCACAGCACCGCGCACCGCACCCTGCTGGTCGAGCCGGCTGCAGAAGGCGCGGGTATCCTGGCCCTGTCGCCGCGTGCCAACCGCATCATCATCGAGGAAGGCGGCAAGCTGCTGCCGCTGAGCCTGAAGAACCCGCACCCGGAAGTCTCCTTCAGCGCGCTGTGGGGCAAGGTCTGGTACGAGAACTATGACGAGCCCAAGTACGTCTGGCAGTCGACTGCGTCGAACACCGACTTCGAGCCCAAGCTGAGCCTGTCGCCGCTGACCTTCGGTACCCTGAAGGCTGCGTTCTACGCGATGATCCTGGCCGCCCCGCTGGCCATTGCCGCCGCCATCTACACCGCCTACTTCATGGCCCCTGGCATGCGCCGCAAGGTCAAGCCGGTGATCGAGCTGATGGAAGCGATGCCGACGGTGATCCTCGGCTTCTTCGCCGGCCTGTTCCTCGCGCCGTACCTCGAAGGCCACTTGCCGGGTGTGTTCAGCCTGTTCGTACTGATGCCGTTCGGCATCCTGCTGGCCGGTTTCGTCTGGAGCCGCCTGCCGGAGTCGATCCGCCTGCGCGTGCCGGATGGCTGGGAAGCGGCGATCCTGATCCCCGTGATCCTGTTCACCGGCTGGTTCGCCCTGACCATGAGCCCTTACCTGGAGACCTGGTTCTTCGGCGGCGACATGCGCCTGTGGATCACCAACGACCTGGGCATCACCTACGACCAGCGCAACGCCCTGGTAGTTGGTATCGCCATGGGCTTCGCGGTTATCCCGAACATCTACTCGATTGCCGAAGACGCCGTGTTCAGCGTGCCGCGCAGCCTGACCCTGGGCTCCCTGGCCCTGGGTGCGACGCCGTGGCAGACCCTGACCCGCGTGGTCATCCTCACCGCCAGCCCGGGTATCTTCTCGGCGCTGATGATCGGCATGGGCCGTGCGGTGGGCGAGACCATGATCGTGCTCATGGCCACCGGCAACACCCCGGTGATGGAGATGAACCTGTTCGAAGGCATGCGCACCCTGGCCGCCAACGTGGCGGTAGAAATGCCGGAGTCGGAAGTCGGTGGCAGCCACTATCGCGTGCTGTTCCTGGCGGCCCTCGTGCTGCTGATGTTCACCTTCATCATGAACACCTTGGCCGAGCTGATTCGCCAGCGTCTGCGCAAGAAATACTCGTCGCTTTGATAGAAAGGTAGAGATCCGTGAAAAAGGATTCCCTCAAAGGCTGGTTCAAGAGCGGCGCCCCAGGCGTCTGGATCAGCGGTGGCGCGGTTGCCATGGCGGTGATCATGACCATCGGCCTGCTGTCGGTCATCGCCGTGCGAGGCCTGGGCCACTTCTGGCCGGCCGACCTGGTCCAGGCCACCTACAAGGTGCCTGGCCAGGCTGATCACATCGTCGTCGGCGAAGTGGTGCAAAAAGAAGAAGTGCCCCGTGCACGCCTGAAGGGTGCCGGCTTGCCGGTACCTGAGCAGGGCCCGGAATTCATGACCCGTGAGCTGATCAAGGTCGGTAACCGCGACCTCAACGGCAGCGACTTCACTTGGGTGGTGGGCGACTGGCTGGTCGATGAGCAACGCCCGGTCGACCTGATGGCGCTGGAACGCCGCGAGTGGGGCAACTTCTACGGCTACCTGGTCAGCGTCAAGGAAGAAGGCCGCGTGGTCGCCGAAGGCCCTGCTGCCTGGAACGAACTGCAGGCCCGCCTCAAGCGCGCCAACCAGCTCAATGGCGAATTGCAGCAACTCGAGAAAAAAGACATCGGTGCCATCAACCATGGCCTCGAACGCCTGCGCCTGCATAGCCGCAAGCTGGAGCTGGAGGGCAAGCTCGACGCCGCTGCCCAGGCCGACATGGACGCCGAGCGTGCCGAGCTGAACAGCCGCTACAAGGCCATCGAAGACCGCCTCAGCGGCCTGCACCAGGCCTTCTCCCGCGACAGCCTGGTGGCACGTGATGCCAACGGCCGCGAAGTGGAGATCAACCTGAGCAAGGTGGTGCACGCTATCCAGCCGAACGGCATGTCCGGGCTGACCAAGATGGGCACTTACTTCGCCAAGGTCTGGGAGTTCCTCAGCGACGACCCGCGTGAAGCCAACACCGAGGGCGGCATCTTCCCGGCCATCTTCGGTACCGTGATGATGACCCTGATCATGGCCGTGATCGTGACCCCGTTCGGCGTGCTGGCTGCAGTCTACCTGCGCGAATACGCCAAGCAGGGCCCGGTGACGCGCCTGATCCGCATCGCGGTGAACAACCTGGCGGGTGTACCGGCGATCGTCTACGGCGTGTTCGGCCTGGGCTTCTTCGTCTATGTACTGGGTGGCTCGATCGACCGGCTGTTCTTCCCCGAGTCGCTGCCGGCACCCACCCTGGGTACCCCGGGCCTGCTGTGGGCCTCGCTGACCCTGGCGCTGCTGGCGGTACCGGTGGTGATCGTGGCCACCGAAGAAGGCCTGGCGCGGATTCCACGCACCGTGCGCGAGGGCTCGCTGGCCCTGGGCGCGACCAAGGCCGAGACCCTGTGGAAAATCGTCCTGCCGATGGCCAGCCCGGCCATGATGACCGGCATGATCCTCGCCGTGGCCCGCGCCGCCGGTGAAGTGGCGCCGCTGATGCTGGTGGGTGTGGTGAAGCTGGCGCCGTCGTTGCCACTGGATGGCAACTACCCGTACCTGCACCTGGACCAGAAGATCATGCACCTGGGCTTCCACATCTATGACGTCGGCTTCCAGAGCCCTAACGTCGAGGCCGCGCGCCCGCTGGTGTACGCCACCGCGCTGCTGCTGGTGCTGGTGATCGCCACCCTCAACCTCTCGGCGGTGTGGATCCGTAACCACCTGCGCGAGAAGTACAAGGCGCTGGACCACTGATCCTGATTACAAGCGTGCCGCCTGCAAGCCGGGCGGCCCTTTGAAACGAATTGATAGCGTATGGAGTTGACCATGCAGCACGAATCCCATACCCACGGCATCGACATGTCTGCCCTGGGCCGCGACAAGCAGAGCCTGCGCCTGGCCGAAGAGACCGTGGCCATCGAAGTACCGGGCCTGAGCCTGTTCTACGGCGACAAGCAAGCCTTGTTCGACGTCAGCATGAATATCCCCAAGCAGCGCGTGACCGCCTTCATCGGCCCGTCCGGCTGCGGCAAGTCGACCCTCCTGCGTACCTTCAACCGCATGAACGACCTGGTTGACGGTTGCCGCGTGGAGGGCGCCATCAACCTGTATGGCACCAATATCTACCGCAAGGGCGAAGACGTGGCCGAGCTGCGCCGCCGTGTGGGCATGGTGTTCCAGAAGCCGAACCCGTTCCCCAAGACCATCTATGAGAACGTCGTCTACGGCCTGCGCATCCAGGGCATCAACAAGAAGCGCACCCTCGACGAAGCCGTCGAATGGGCACTGAAGGGCGCCGCCCTGTGGGATGAGGTCAAAGACCGCCTGCACGATTCGGCCCTGGGCCTGTCGGGTGGCCAGCAGCAACGTCTGGTCATTGCCCGCACCATCGCCGTGGAGCCAGAAGTATTGCTGCTCGACGAACCGTGCTCGGCACTGGACCCGATCTCGACGCTGAAGGTCGAAGAGCTGATCTACGAATTGAAATCCAAGTACACCATCGTCATCGTGACCCACAACATGCAACAGGCGGCGCGCGTCTCGGACTACACCGCCTTCATGTACATGGGCAAACTGGTCGAATTCGGGGACACCGATACCCTGTTCACCAACCCGGCGAAGAAGCAGACCGAAGACTACATCACCGGTCGCTATGGCTAGTCGGTCTGCCAGCCGCAGGCCTGGGGCCAAGGGATAACACGAACGACTTGAAGCTTGCGGCTTGAGGCTTGCAGCTTTTTCGCGGAGCGAAACGATGATCAACAAAGAAAGCCTTACGCATCACATCTCCCAGCAGTTCAACGCCGAGCTTGAAGAGGTGCGCAGCCACCTCCTGGCCATGGGCGGCCTGGTCGAGAAACAGGTCAACGACGCGGTAACCGCGCTGATCGAGGCCGATTCGGGCCTGGCCCAGCAGGTGCGCGAGGTCGATGAGCAGATCAACCAGATGGAGCGCAACATCGACGAGGAGTGCGTCCGCATCCTCGCCCGCCGCCAGCCAGCGGCGTCCGACCTGCGCCTGATCATCAGCATCTCCAAGTCGGTGATCGACCTGGAACGCATCGGTGACGAGTCGACCAAGATCGCCCGTCGCGCCATCCAGCTGTGCGAAGAAGGCGAGTCGCCACGCGGCTACGTCGAGGTGCGCCACATCGGCGACCAGGTGCGCAACATGGTGCGCGACGCGCTGGACGCCTTTGCCCGCTTCGATGCCGACCTGGCGTTGTCGGTGGCGCAGTACGACAAGACCATCGACCGCGAGTACAAGACCGCACTGCGCGAGCTGGTGACCTACATGATGGAAGACCCGCGTTCGATTTCGCGGGTGCTGAGCGTCATCTGGGCCTTGCGTTCGCTGGAGCGTATCGGCGACCACGCCCGCAACATTTCCGAGCTGGTGATTTACCTGGTGCGCGGCACCGACGTCCGCCACATGGGCCTCAAGCGCATGAAGGCGGAAGTGCAGGGCACCAGCGACGATGAGGCCGAAAGCGCTAATGTTCCGGGCCAAGCGGACGATAAATAGTATTGCTCCCGAGCCTCAACGCCCGGCTTAGGCCGGGCGTTTTCGTTTGCGGTCGAGCAGCCATCAGGCACCCGCGAACGGTGTGAAGAAGTCCCGCTCCACGCGCAGTTGTGGCAAGTAGCCATCACTTGCCGGTAGGCTAGTCGGGATTCAAGAGGAGTATCGATGAGTAAAGTCAATGTGCTGGTCGTGGATGACGCCCCGTTCATCCGCGATCTGGTCAGGAAGTGCCTGCGCAATGCCTTTCCGGGCATGGTCATCGACGATGCGGTCAACGGTCGCAAGGCCATGGCCATGTTGGGCAAGGAGCCGTTCGACCTGGTCCTGTGTGACTGGGAAATGCCTGAGATGTCGGGCCTGGAGCTGCTCAGCTGGTGCCGTCAGCAGCCCGCGTTGAAGAGCCTGCAGTTCATCATGGTGACCAGCCGTGGTGACAAGGAGAACGTGATCCAGGCCATTCAGGCCGGTGTGTCCGATTTTGTCGGCAAGCCGTTCACCAACGAGCAGTTGCTGACCAAGGTAAAGAAAGCCCTGACCAAGATCGGCAAACTCGACAGCCTGATGGCCACTGGGCCTGCGCGGGCGAATTCGGCGTTTGCCAACGATTCGCTGAGCGCGCTGACGGGCGGCAAGCCTGAAGCCGTCAAGGTCGCGGCGCCTGCTGCCGCGCCGGCCAAGCCGTTGATCAATGCACCGGCACCGCCTACGGCTGCACCCAGTGGCCGTGGCCAAGGCCAGCTGCGCCTGTCTAGCGGCACACAGCCGTGCGTGATCAAGGCGTTGAGCCTGAAAGAGGCGCTGCTGGTGGTGCGCCGTAGCGAAGCGCTGCCGCAGGTGCTGGAGGGCGCGGTACTGGACCTGGAGCAAGGCGAAAACGCCGAAGTCGCGCGCCTGAACGGTTACCTGCATGCCGTTGCGGCGCTGGAGCCCAAGCCAGACAGTGACTGGCTGCAGCTGACCTTCAAGTTCGTCGATCAGGATGCGCAGAAGCTCGACTACCTGTCGCGGCTGATTGCCCGCGGCACGGCGCAGAAGCACTTCACGCCCGGCGCCTGATCCACGCTGCCCCTTTGTAGGAGCGGCCTTGCGTCGCGAAAGGGCTGCGCAGCAGCCCCACGATTTCGACGTTGACGCAGATATTGCTGGGGCCGCTTTGCGGCCCTTTCGCGACGCAAGGCCGCTCCTACAAGGGATCGTATTTGGCGCGGAATAACCATCCGACCAACTGTCATATCCCCCGCCAAACCGGCTGCTAGGCTTCGACAGATCACAACTGTCAAAAAGCCACTATCATGCCCGCCCGCCTGCTGCTGTTCTGTGCATTGCTCATGGCCTCGGCGTCGAGCCTGGGCGTGACCCTCTACCCGATTACCGATGCCAACGGTGTGGGTACCTATACCGACCGGCCAGGCCCCGGGGCCAAGCCGATCGAGCTGCATGAATCCATGGTCGAGCGGCAGGAAAGCCAGGTGCGGCTCAACGCGATCGTGTTCCAGGGCGGCGTGAGCTTTTCTGCGCGCAATGAATCGCATGTGCCGGTGCAGGTCGAATTGCACCTGGACAAGCTGATCAACGCCCAAGGCGGCAATGCGCCGCGGATCGTGCGCAGGGTGCTGCCAGGGCGTTCAACCCAGATGCTCAGCGTGCTGCGAGGCCGCCCTGGGACGTTGCTGGGCTATCGCTCGACGCTGCTGCAGGCAATGGGCGACCCGGGGCTGCGGCCTCAGGGTTATCGGTACGCCTTCCCCTGGCTGGGCGGGCCGTTTCGGGTGACGCAGGGGCCCAACGGGCGCTTCAGCCATTTTGGCCCCAAGGGGCGCTATGCCATGGATATCGCCATGCCTGAGGGCACGACCATCATTGCGGCCCGGGAAGGGGTGGTGGTGAATGTCGAGAACAGCCAGACCGGGCGTGGCAGCAACCCGTCGGGCAATTTTGTCAGGGTCCTGCACGCCGACGGCACCATGGGCGTGTACCTGCACCTGATGCGCGGTTCGGTTGTAGTGGCTGAGGGGCAGCGGGTGAAGCAGGGGCAGATGCTGGCCAAGTCCGGCAACACCGGCAACAGCACTGGCCCGCACCTGCATTTTGTGGTGCAGCGCAACGTAGGGTTGGCGCTGGAGTCGATACCCTATCAGTTCGACAGGCCGATCAGTGGGCTGCCCGACTTTACGGCGGGCAACCCCTGAACGAGGGGCCGTAAGGTCAATCCAGCTTCAGCACCTTGGCCAGCACGATCTTCGGCCCTTTCATCTTCTTGATGATGATGCGCAGGCCTTCAACCTCAAGCACTTCTTCCTCTTCGGGGACGCGTTTGAGCGTTTCATACACCAGCCCAGCCAGGGTCTCCGCCTCGATGTGGTCCAGGTCGATGCCCAGCAGGCGCTCGACCTTGAACAGCGGCGTGTCACCGCGCACCAGCAGCTTGCCCGGCTGGTAGGCGAGGATGCCGCGCTCGGTCTTGCGGTGTTCATCCTGGATATCGCCGACCAGTACTTCCAGCACGTCTTCCATGGTCAGGTAGCCGATTACCTTGCCATCGGCTTCCTCGACCAGCACGAAATGCGCGCCGCCCTTGCGGAACTGCTCCAGCAACTGCGACAGCGGCATATGCCGGGAAACCCGCTCCAGCGGCCGGGCCAGGTCTTCGAGGTCGATGGTTTCGGGCAGGTGGTCGAGTTCGGCCAACTCCAGCAACAGGTCCTTGATGTGCAGCAACCCGGTGAACTCTTCGCGCTCGGCGTCGTAGACCGGGTAACGGCTGAACTTGTGGCGGCGCAGCAGGGCCAGGATCTGCTTGAGCGGCGCGTGCGCGTCGATGCTGACCATGTCCTCGCGGGAGTTAGCCCAGTCGACCACTTCCAGCTCGCCCATTTCCACTGCCGAGGCCAGCACGCGCATGCCCTGGTCGCTCGGGTCTTGGCCACGGCTGGAGTGCAGGATCAGCTTGAGCTCTTCGCGGCTGTAGTGATGCTCATGGTGCGGGCCAGGCTCACCTTGGCCAGCAATGCGCAGGATGGTGTTGGCGCTGGCATTGAGCAGGTAGATGGCCGGGTACATCGCCCAGTAGAACAGATACAGCGGCACCGCGGTCCACAGCGACAGCAGCTCGGGCTTGCGGATCGCCCAGGACTTGGGCGCCAGCTCACCGACCACGATGTGCAGGTAAGAGATGACGAAGAAGGCGACGAAGAACGAAATGCCCTTGATCAGCTCTGGCGTGTCCACGCCCATGTAGGCCAGTAGCGGCTCCAGCAGGTGGGCGAACGCCGGCTCGCCGACCCAGCCCAGGCCCAGGGAGGCGAGGGTGATGCCCAGCTGGCAGGCGGACAGGTAGGCGTCGAGCTGGTTGTGCACCTTGCGCAGGATGCTGCCACGCCAGCCGTGCAGTTCGGCGATGGAATCGACGCGGGTTGAGCGCAGCTTGACCATGGCGAACTCGGCGGCAACGAAAAAGCCGTTGAGCAGCACCAGGAGCAAGGCAAAGATGATCATGCCGAAATCGGCGAATAACGAGGTGAGGCTGATACCAGGGGAAGGGTCCATGATGGAGTTTTTACGGGGTCCGTCTTTGGGGAATGGAGAAAAAAAGTGCCAGCACAGGCTGGCACAGGGGGTCCAATGTAGCGGTTGAAACCGCAAAAGCAAAGGGTGATGGTCTTGATGGGGTTGCGGTGCAGCCTTCTCAACCCTTGCCGTTGGCCAATTGTGCCGGCGCAAAGTGACAGGTAAAGGTGCTGCCATGCCCCGGCACGCTGCTGATCTCCAGGCGCCCGCGATGGCGCAGCAGCACATGCTTGACGATCGCCAGGCCCAACCCGGTGCCCCCGGTATTGGACGCCCGGCTGGAGTCGACGCGGTAGAAGCGCTCGGTCAGCCGTGGCAAATGCTTGGCATCGATGCCGATACCCGAATCCTGCACGCTGAGGTGCGCACCCTGGTCATCGGCCCACCAGCGGATGCGAATGCTGCCCTCGTCCGGGGTGTACTTGACCGCGTTGAACACCAGGTTGGAGAACGCACTGCGTAGCTCTGCCTCGCTGCCCTTGAGGCTGACGCCGGGTGCGGCTTCCAGGCTGATGCGCTGGTTACGTGGGCCGGACAGCGCCTGGGCATCGCCCTTGATCGACTGCAGCAGGGCATCGACGGGCACGGGCAAGTTGTCGGAGGGGTAGTCGGTGGCCTCCAGCTTGGCCAGCAACAGCAAGTCATTGAGCAGGGTCTGCATGCGTGAGCCTTGCTGGCTCATCTGCTGCAGGGCCCGGGTCCAGCGCGGGTTCACGTCCTCGACGTTGTCGAGCAAGGTTTCCAGGTAGCCGGTAATCACCGTCAGCGGCGTACGCAACTCATGGGAAACGTTGGCGACGAAGTCTTTGCGCATCTGTTCGAGCTGATGGATGCGGGTGACATCGCGCACCAGCATCAGGTGCTCATTATTGCCGTAGCGGGTGATGTGCAGTTGCACACGCATCCGGTCATTGATCGGCGAAGGGATTTCCAACGGTTCGACGTAGTTCTCCGCCTCGAAATATTCCTTGAAGCGAGGGTGGCGCACCAGGTTGGTCACCTGCTGGCCGCCGTCCTGCGGGGTCTTGAAGCCCAGCAGGGTTTCGGCGGCGCGGTTCCACCATTCCAGGTTGCCGTCGCTGTCGAGCATGATCACCGCGTCGCGCAGCGCGGCAGTGGACTCCTGCACCCGGTCGATCACCGCCTGCAGGCGGCCGCGTACGCGTTGGTCGCGACGTTGCAGGTGGTAGATGCTGTCGAACACTTCGCCCCACAGGCCGTAGCCGTCTGGCGGGGCCTCGTCGGGTTGATGGTTGCGCAGCCAGTCATGCAGGCGCAGCAGCTGCTTGAGGGTCCAACCCAGGTAAAGGGCCAGGCCGATGGCCAGGCTCCAGCCGTAATAACCGCTGACCAGCCCACCGAGCAGGCAGACAGAGATCAGCAGCAGCAGGTGGCGAATCAGGGTCGCGTGCCAGTTCTGGTTCAATTGCCGGTCCTTGTACAACGTCGTGCAGCCAGGCGTGCAGGCGTGTCAGCTCTTGGTCGAGAAACGGTAGCCAGTGCCGCGGACGGTTTGTACCAGATTTTCGTAGGCTTCACCCAGCGCCTTGCGCAAGCGGCGGATGTGCACGTCGACAGTACGCTCCTCGACATAGACGTTGCCGCCCCAAACCTGGTCCAGCAACTGGCCACGGGTGTAGGCGCGCTCTTGGTGGGTCATGAAGAACTGCAGCAGGCGGTATTCGGTGGGGCCCATCTCGGCCGGTTTGCCGTCGATGGTCACGCGGTGGCTGATCGGGTCAAGCAGCAGGCCACCGACTTCGATCGGCGCCTCGCTGTCGCTCGGGCCGGTGCGACGCAGCACGGCTTTCAGGCGGGCGACCAGCTCGCGGGGCGAGAAGGGTTTGGTGATGTAGTCATCGGCGCCCACTTCCAGGCCTTGGATCTTGTTGTCCTCTTCACCTTTGGCGGTGAGCATGATGATCGGGATGTCCCCGGTCAGCTCGTCACGCTTCAGGCGGCGGGCCAGTTCGATGCCCGAGGTGCCCGGCAGCATCCAGTCGAGCAGGATCAGGTCAGGCTTGCGGTCGACGATGATCGCGTGTGCCTGTTGCGAGTTCTCCGCTTCCAGGCAGTCGTAGCCGGCCATTTCCAATGCAACGGCGATCATCTCGCGAATAGGCGCTTCGTCGTCGACGATCAGAATGTTCCTGCCAACCATGCTCAAAACCTCTCCTGGAAAATCGTGTCTGGCCCGCATTAGATAACGGAATTATTGCAGCTGTGTGACAGAGCATTGGCTGTTCTGGCGACATTCCATGACTGAACTAGGCTTGAAAGGGCCGCTGCGGCGGCTATCAGAACTCATTTCCCCGGAAACAATGGTGAATCCAATGACACGACATACGCTGAGCTGGATGGCCCTTCTTGCTGCGCTGGCACTCCCGGGGGTGGCCTCGGCCGACCATGAGATGGTGAAGAACGGCATGCTGGTCGACCATGCCGGCATGACGTTGTACACCTTTGACAAAGACGCTGGGGGCAAGTCGATGTGCAATGGCGATTGCGCAAAGAATTGGCCGCCGTTGACGGCTAAAGCGAGTGAAAAGGCAGAGGGCAAGTGGACGCAGATCAAGCGTGACGATGGCACGATGCAATGGGCCTATGACGGCAAGCCGCTGTACACCTTCGTCAAGGACAAGAAGGCTGGCGATACCACCGGTGACGGCATGAAAGACGTCTGGCACGTGGCCAAGCCGTGAGATAGCCGGGGCCGCTGTGCGGCCCTATCGCCGGCAAGCCGGCTCCCACAGGGGCAGCAGCTATGCAAACTCTGTGGCGGCTTGCCGGCGATAGGGCCGGAAAAGTCAGCGCAGTGCGTAATCCAGCACGACCCCAATGAACACCAGCAACCCCGCCCAGTGATTGTGCAGAAACGCCTTGAAGCACGACTCGCGGTCCAGCTTGCGCGTCGACCAGAACTCCCAGGCAAAGCACAACGCCGCCCCCAGCAGCCCCAGGTGGAACCAGCCGCCCAGCTCGAAGCGGCTGCCGGCCAACAGCAGGCAAGCCAACGACAGCAACTGCAAGGTCAGGATGATCACCCGATCGGCTTCGCCAAACAGAATGGCCGTCGATTTCACGCCGATCTTCAGGTCATCGTCGCGGTCGACCATGGCGTAGTAAGTGTCGTAGCCCACGGTCCACAGCAGGTTGGCGATGTACAGCAGCCAGGCACTGGCCGGCAGCTCGCCCCCGGCAGCGGTGAAGGCCATGGGGATACCCCAGGAATACGCGGCGCCCAGCACCACCTGCGGGTAATAGGTATAGCGCTTCATGAACGGGTAGCAGAACGCCAAGGCCACGGCGCCGAACGACAGCCAGACGGTCCGGCTGTTGGTGCACAGCACCAGCAGGAAACTCACCCCGACCAGGATCGCGAACAGTGCCAGCGCCTCGCGCGGCTCGACCCGGCCGCTGGCCAAGGGGCGGTCGGCGGTGCGTTTGACGTGGCCATCGACCTTGCGGTCGGCAAAGTCATTGATGCAGCAGCCTGCAGCGCGCATCAGCACCACGCCGAGGCCGAAGATCAGCACGTTGGCCAGGGTCGGTGAACCTTGCCCTGCAATCCACACGGCCGACAGGGTCGGCCACAGCAGCAGGTAGATGCCGATGGGGCGGTCCATGCGGCTGAGCTGGACAAAGTCCCAGGCGCGCGGGTGCACGCGGTTGAGCGACTTGAGCAGTTGCAGGTACATCAGCGGTTTTCCTCCTTGGCCGCTTGCCACAGGGCTGGCAGGAACACCTCGGCTACCAGCAGGTCCAGGCCGTCCCGTTCAAAGCGTGAGCGTCGGCCCCAAAGCGCATCATGGCGGGCCTCGGTCGGTAACCAGGCTTGTGGATAACTGCACACTTGCAGGGGGTGGCGAATGAACGCCTGGTCACAGAACAGCAACTCGCCCAGCGAGCGGCTGCCCAGGGTCTCGAGGTCCAGGCCACCGCGCTCCAGGGCACTGCGGCTGGCCACGCTGCGGGCGAACACCCAGGGCTGGCCGTGGCCACGCAGGTACACCTCGCGCACCCAGCCTTGCGCCCCCGGCGCGATGCCCAGGGCCAGGCATTCGTCATCACGCAGTGGCTGCCAGCCTTCCAGCAGCGGGGTGACGGAGAAATGATCGTGGGACAGGCGGGTCAGGCGGCGGGTCAGCGAGCCCTCGTCGAACAGCCAGTCCAGGGTCGGCTGGTCGATCTCGGTCGCCAGCTGTGAATACGGCAGCCACGCGACAGCGGCTGCTTGCGGGGATTCGTACGACACGTCGGTATGCTTGTTACAGCCAGAGAGGCGGCGAGCTTAGCATGATTGCCTCGACTGCTTGCATACTGCTGGCAGGGCCAGTAAAAAGCCCCCAAAGATTGCGCGGCGGCCCCCTGGCGGGCCATCAGCAGCGACACAAGCCCGAGCCTGAAACGAGGAATCCGTACCGATGAAAAAATGGCAATGTATTGTCTGTGGCCTGATCTATGACGAAGCCGAAGGCTGGCCCGACGACGGCATCGCCCCCGGCACCCGTTGGGAAGACGTGCCTGCAGACTGGCTGTGCCCCGACTGCGGCGTCGGCAAGAGCGACTTCGAAATGATCGCCATCGGCTGATCATCCCCTGTTCCCACCCTGAGGTAAGCACGACATGACGTCCCCCGTAGTCATCATCGGTACTGGCCTGGCCGGCTACAACCTGGCCCGTGAATTTCGCAAGCTCGATGGCGAGACGCCGCTGCTGTTGATTACCGCCGACGATGGTCGTTCCTACTCCAAGCCCATGCTCTCCACGGGTTTTGCCAAGCTCAAGGATGCCGATGGGCTGTGCATGGCCGAGCCTGGCGCGATGGCCGAGCAGCTCAAGGCCGAAATCCGTACCCACACCCGTATCAGCGGCATCGACCCCGGCCACAAGCGCCTGTGGATCGGTGAAGAGGCCGTGGCCTATCGTGACTTGGTGTTGGCCTGGGGCGCCCAGACTGTGCAGGTGCCGATCGAGGGTGACGCTGGCGGGCAGGTCTTCCCGATCAACGACCTGGAGGATTACGCACGCTTTCGCGCCGCCGCTGCCGGTAAGCAGCGCGTGCTGATTCTGGGCGCAGGCCTGATTGGCTGCGAATTCGCCAATGACATGAGCCTGGGCGGGTTCCAGGTCGAGGTGGTGGCCCCGTGCGAGCAGGTGATGCCGACCCTGTTGCACCCAGCCGCCGCCGCTGCCGTGCAGGCCGGGCTAGAAGGCCTTGGCGTGCGCTTCCACCTGGGCCCGGTGCTGACGCGCCTGCAGCAGGTTGCGCAGGGCCTTGAGGCGCACCTGTCCGACGGTAGCGTGATCGCCTGCGACCTGGTGGTTTCAGCCATCGGCTTGCGCCCCCGTACTGATCTTGCCGCCGCTGCTGGCCTGCAGACTAATCGCGGCGTGGTGGTGGACCGGCAGTTGCGCACGTCCCACGCCAATATCTTCGCCCTGGGCGACTGCGCCGAGGTGGACGGCATCAATCTGCTCTATGTGATGCCGCTGATGAGCTGTGCCCGCGCCTTGGCGCAAACCTTGGTCGGTAACCCAACGGCCGTCAGTTACGGGGCGATGCCGATCACCGTGAAGACCCCAGCGTGCCCGCTGGTGGTCTCGCCGCCCCCGCAAGGGCACGACGGCAACTGGCAGGTGGAGGGGCAGGGCAGCGACCTCAAGGTGCTCTGCCACGATGCCGACGGCAAGCTGCTGGGCTATGCCCTGACCGGTGCGGCCGTGATGGAAAAGCTGGCCCTGAATCGTCAGTTACCGCCGGTTATGGCGTAAATAGCGGGCGTTCTGTCGGGTTTATCCTGTTATTGCTCACACAATGGCCGCCCAGATACTGGCGCGGCCTCGGTGGGCGTGCCATTCTCACTCCCGTCTGCCGCAGATTAGAGCCTGCGGTGCCTTGAGCGCTGCTCCCAGAGGCAGCACGGCATAACAACAAAAAATCCCGTCAAAGAGGCTTCACTATGCGCAAACCAGAACTCGCCGCTGTCATCGCCGAAAAGGCCGATCTGACCAAGGAAAAGGCCAACGTGGTGCTGAATGCGATCCTCGACAGCATTACCGGTGCGCTGGACAAGGACACCGTGACCCTGGTCGGTTTCGGCACCTTTGAAAAACGTCACCGTGGTGCGCGTACCGGCAAGAACCCCCAGACCGGCGAGCCGGTGAAGATCAAGGCCAGCAACACCGTAGCCTTCAAGCCTGGCAAGAATCTGCGTGACAGCGTCAACGTGCCGGCCAAGCCAGCCAAGAAAGGCAAGTGATCGAATCCTGACATCCCCAGTGTCGGTTCAGCGGGCGCCCCAGGGCGCCCGTTGTGCTTTCTGTAGGGATATGTTGCGAACTTGCATAAATAGTTCTGGAAGAGGATAAACTGCGCGACTCAGTCATTTTTTATTCGAGGCGCGTTGATGAAGTTCCGCTTTCTTCTCTGGGCCATGGGGCTGTTGATGGCCAGGGCCAGCCGTAACAACCCGGCGTTCAAGCAGCAACTCAAGGACAAGGATCTGGTTTTCCAGATGCAGACCCTGGATGGCAAAATCGCCCGGCACTTCATCGTCAGCGACGAGCGCATCAGCAGCAAAGGTGGTGTGCACCCGCAGCCGGCGTTCGCCATTGCGTTCAAAGATGCCGCTTACGGGTTCGCCACGCTGCAGGCAAGCAACAAGCAGTTGGCCTTCATGCAGGGGATTCAGGACAAGCACATCCAGATCAAGGGCAATCCGGCGTTGGTGATGTGGTTCCAGGGCTTGATGAAGTACCTCAAGCCGAAGAAAAAGCGCTGAGCCTGGCCCTGTAGGAGCAGCCTTGTGCTGCGAAGAGGCCGGTGACTGCAGCGAAGATTTACTGTGTTTTCACCGGCCTCTTCGCAGCGCAAGGCTGCTCCTACAAGGGTTGCGCATTACGCCCCAAGCTATTAGTGCGGGGCGTGAAACTGCGATGCCAGTTCCCGCAGCAGGGTTTCGGCCTCCAGCACCTTGTTCACCACATCCTCGGCCTTCTCCCGAGTCACCCCCAACCGCTCCAGCAGTTCATCGGGTACCTCTTCCTGAGGCCCCGAGCCAATACCGCGCGAACGCAGCAGGCGAGTCGCCAGGCACACCAGGTTGGGGAACGCTGCATAGTCGCCGTCATAAGACGGGTCATGCTGGAAGCGCAGCGCCGTCGAGAGCTCTTCTGGCATGTCCCACAGCTTCATCAACCACGCGCCGATCTGTTCGCGGTTGATGCCCAGCAGGTGCTGTTCCACATAGGTGTGGCACAGGTGCGGGTTGACCTCCAGGTGCCGGCAGATCAGCGAGAAGTGCGGCGGGAACACGTGCGCCAGCAGCAGATAGCCAAAGTTGTGCAGCAGCCCCGCCAGGTACGTCAAGCCGGACTCCGGGCGCTCTGCCCGGGGCATGGCGCGGGTCAGGCCTTCGATGATGGCTGCGGTGTAGATCGACTGCTGCCAATACGGTGTGGCCTGCTGCGGGTGATCCTTGGGCAGGCTCAGGGTCTTGCCCAGGGCCAGCCCCAAAGCCAGGTTGATGACCAGGTCGAAGCCCAGCACGCGCACGATGGCATCTTCCACTGAACGGATCTTGCCTGGTGAGGCGTAGTAGGGCGATGCCGCCCAGCTGACCACCTGCGCAGCCAGCGCAGGGTCGGTCTCGACCACGCCGGTGATGTCATCGATGCTGGCGTTTGGGTCTACCCGCAGCTTGATGATTTTCTGCGCCGTGTCGGCCAACGGCGGGATTTCAATGGTTTCTTCCAGGCGCTTCTGGATACGTCGGGCGGTAAAGGCCTGGACCGCTTGGGTGATTTCGTGGGAGTCGTCATCAGGCCGGTCGAGGTTCGGGCTGATGGCCTTCACCTCCTGGCCAAAGCTGCTGGCGCTGGCCTTGGCGAGCATGCGCTTGAAGTCCGTGCGGTCGATTTCCAGCAGCAGCCCGGCTTCGCCGGACTGAATCAGCACCGTCTCACAGTCGAGCAGGCTTTTTTCGTACTGGCACGGCGAGCTGGTCAACGCCGGAATGCCCGGCAGGCGCTTGAGGTGGTGCTTGTCGAGCATCTGCTTGAGCCGGGGGACCGATACGGCGGTCAGCTTGCGGCCGGTCAGCTCGGTCAGGCGATTCAGGTCAAGCAGCTGGCTCTGCGGGAACAACACCATCAGGGCGCCGACTTCGTCGTCGAGGAGCACCGCCTGCACCCGCGAGGCGGCAGGCAATTGCGCATGCTCGAGCACTTCGCGGTAGGTGACGCCAACCTTATCGAGCAGCAGCCGGATGACAGAGGGCGTGTGTGGGGTTGCGGTGTCCAGGGCAACTTCAGTCATGGTCCGTATCCACTAATTCTTTTAAACGCGAAGTATAACCAGTCCCGCCGCAAATCTGGATCCATTGTGGGACTGGCGTCACACTTGGCCGTATTGCTGGCCGTGCCGCAGCCAGCGGTCAAGCAACGGGCTGACATGGTCCGGCCACCGCGCGATCAGCGCTTGGGCGGCATCACGTACGGCTGGCAGCAGGTCGGCATCACGCATCAGGTCAGCGACCTTGAACTGTAGCAGGCCGGTCTGGCGTGTTCCCAGCATCTCGCCGGGGCCGCGCAGTTCCAGGTCTTTTTCCGCGATGATGAAGCCATCGTTAGTTTCACGCATGATCCCCAGGCGTTCGCGGCCGATCTGCGACAGTGGCGGGTGATACAGCAACACGCAGTGGCTCACCGCGCTGCCCCGGCCAACCCGGCCACGCAGCTGGTGCAGTTGGGCCAGGCCCAGGCGTTCGGGGTTCTCGATGATCATCAGGCTGGCATTGGGCACGTCCACGCCCACCTCGATGACCGTGGTTGCCACCAGCAGTTGCAGCTCACCGGCCTTGAACTGGGCCATGATCTCGGCCTTTTCCGCAGGCTTCATGCGCCCGTGGATAAGGCCGACGCGTAGCTCGCCCAGGGCGCTGCCAAGCTCTTCATAGGTGCTCTCGGCCGCTTGGCAGGTCAGTTCTTCGGACTCTTCGATCAGGGTGCACACCCAATAGGCCTGACGCCCCTCGGCACAGGCGGCGCGTACCCGTTCGACCACTTCGAAACGGCGGCTGTCGGCCACCAGCACGGTGTTCACCGGCGTACGCCCGGGTGGCAGCTCGTCGAGGACCGAGGTGTCGAGGTCGGCGTAGGCGCTCATCGCCAAGGTCCGAGGGATCGGCGTCGCAGTCATGATCAGCTGGTGCGGGCACAGCTCGCCGGCCACGCCTTTTTTGCGCAGGGCCAGGCGTTGCTGCACACCGAACCGGTGTTGTTCATCGATGATCGCCAGGGCCAGGTGCTTGAATTTGACCTCTTCTTGGAACAGCGCATGGGTGCCCACCACCATCGGTGCGCCGTTGGCGATTTGCTCCAGCGAGCTGGCCCGGGCCTTGCCCTTGAGCTTGCCGGCCAGCCATGCCACCTCGATGCCCAGCGGTTCGAGCCAGCGCTTGAAGGTAATGAAGTGCTGTTCGGCGAGGATCTCGGTGGGGGCCATCAACGCCACCTGGTAACCGGCCTCCAGCGCTTGCAGTGCCGCCAGTGCGGCGACCACCGTTTTACCGGCCCCGACATCGCCCTGTACCAGGCGCATCATGGGCTCGGCTTGGGCCAGGTCGTAGGCAATTTCGTTGGCCACCCGTTGCTGGGCGCCGGTCGGCTTGAAGCCTAGGTTGGCCAGGTACTGCGCGGGCAACCGGCTGGCCTTGGGCAGTACGGGGGCACGCAGGCTGCGCAGGCTCTCGCGCAGGCGTTGCTGCGACAGCTGGTGGGTCAGCAGCTCTTCGAAGGCCAGGCGGTGTTGAGCCCAATGCTGGCCTTCGGCAAGTTCGTCGAGGTCGGCATCGGCCGGCGGGTTGTGCAGGTAGCGGATGGCATCGTCCAGCGGCGCCAATTGGTAGTCCCGGGCCAGCTCATCGGGCAGCCAGTCTGGCAGGCTGCGCGGGCCAAGCATGCCAAGGCTCTGCTGGCAGAGCAGGCGCAGGCGTTGCTGGGTGAGCCCTTCGGTGGACGGGTAGATCGGCGTCAGGGTCTGTTCCACCGGGGGCGGTGGCTCATCGCCGTTGAGCGCCCTGTACTCCGGGTGGTAGATCTCCAGGCCAGAGGCGCCGGGGCGGGCTTCGCCATAGCAACGCAGGTGCGTGCCGCGTTTCAGGCCTTCTTTTTGCGCATTGCTGAAGTGATAGAAGCGCAGGCTCAATACGCCGCTGCCGTCACCCAGGCGCACCACGAGGCTGCGGCGCTTGCCCATGGTGACGTCCGCACCGCTTACTACACCTTCGATCACGGCATCCTGCCCCGGGCGCAGCTCGCCAATGGGCACCACACGGGTGCGGTCCTGGTAGCGCAGGGGCAGGTGGAACAGTATGTCCTGCAGGTTCTCCAGGCCCACCTTGGCGAGTTTTTCCGCCATGGCATCGCCCACCCCTTTGAGCACCGTGACCGGGACCTTCGACAGCTCACTCATGACTCAGGCCGGCTGTTCCACAGGAGGTTTGGCGACCGAGCAGAGGCGGATCGAGTCAGCGAGGATCTCGATGGCCTTGGGCCGCGGGAAGCTGGCACGCCAGGCGATGGCCACGGTGCGGAACGGTGCTGGCGCAGTCAGCGGGCGCACTTCGATGATGCCTGGCGCGTAATGGTGGCTATGCACCGCCGACAGCGGCAGGATCGAGACGCCAAGGCCCGAGGCAACCATGTGCCGAATGGTTTCCAGGGAACTGGATTCCACCGTGGTATGCCGGGAGCCTTCGCCGCCTTTGTTCAATGTCGGGCAGGCTTCCAGGACCTGGTCGCGGAAGCAGTGGCCTTCACCGAGCAGCAGCAGGCTCTTGTCGTTGAGCATGGCGGTGTCGATGGTCTTTTTCGCCGTCCATGGGTGGTCGGCAGGCATCAAGGCGCAGAATGGCTCATCGTACAGCGGCAGGGTCAGCACGTCGGCTTCGTTGAACGGCAGGGCGATGATCACTGCGTCGAGTTCGCCGTTGCGCAGTTTTTCGCGCAGTACGTGGGTGAAGTTCTCTTCGATGTACAGCGGCATCTGCGGCGCCACACGGTGCAGCTGCGGGATCAGGTGCGGGAACAGATAAGGGCCGACGGTATAGATGGCACCGACCTTGAGCGGGGCAGTCAGCTGGTTTTTGCCGGCCTGGGCCAGCTCGCGGATGCCTTGGGCCTGTTCCAGTACCTTCTGCGCCTGGGCGACGATGCTTTCACCGACCGGGGTCAGGCGCACTGCGCTCTTGCTGCGCTCGAAGATCAGCACGCCAAGCTCGTCCTCGAGCTTCTTCACACCGACCGACAGGGTCGGTTGGCTCACGTGGCAACGTTCGGCCGCGTGGCCGAAATGTTGTTCCTGGGCGAGTGTGACGATGTAGCGTAATTCTGTGAGGGTCATAACGTGCGTCCATGAAGTTGCGAGCCCAGCATAGCGGCTGCAATCGATAGACGCACGTTATCAGACTTGCCGATTTGTGACAGAAACAAAAGTCTCAGCGGCGGTCCAGCGAGTAGACGAACGGCGCCACGACTTCGATCGTGCCGTTGTTCAACAACTCGGGTGGCGGCTTGGGTACCGTGCCGGCACGACGGATCATTTCCAGGGTCGCCCGGTCCAGTGCCGCGCTGCCCGAACCACCGGCCATGGCGTACGACACCACCTTGCCTTCGGCATCGACTACGAAGCGCAGGCGGTTGATGCCCTGCAGGCCGCGACGACGCGCGTCTTCCGGGTAACGCTTGTACTTGGCCAAGTGGCGCAGCAGGTCACTCTGCCAGGTAGGCAGGGCGTTGCTGTTGGACGCAATGCTCGGTGCCGGTGCCGCGGACTTCTGCGGCGGCGTGTTGCTTGGCGGTGCGTCTACCACGCTTTCGGTCGGCGGCGCTTCCTTCGGCGGCTCAGGCTTTTTCTCGGGCTTGGGCGGCTGGGGCTTGGCCTTCGGCTTGGGCGGCTTGGCGATGGCGATCTTGGGTTTAGGGGCTTCCACCAGCTTGGGCAACGGCAGTTCTTCAACCGGTGCCGGCGGCTGTGGGACGGCTTTTGGAGGAGGTGGTGGCGCAGGCTCCGGCAAAGGTGCCAGCTCGACCATCATGGCTGCCGGCGGCAGCTCGATGGCCTGAGGCACGGACCAATTGAGCGTGAGCAGCACAGCGACGGCATGGACACCCAGCACCAGTGCCAGGCTGCCGCTGTAACGCGCCAGGTTGTGCCGCGTCTTCGTCATTTCTTGGCTGCCGTCTCGAGACCTACCAGACCGACCTTCAAATAGCCGGCCGCGCGCATGTTGTTCATCACTTCCATCAGGTCACCGTAATCCACGCCCTTGTCGGCCTGGAAGAAGATGGTGGTTTCCTTGTCGCCCTTGGTCTTGGCATCGAGCATCGGTCCAAGCTGGTCGGGGGCAGGGACCTGATCGTCGCCGACATACAGCTTCTGGTCGGCCTTGACGCTGACGAACACCGGTTTCTCGGGCCTCGGCGCTGGTTTGGCGGTCGAGGCCGGCAGGTCGACTTTGATGTCGACCGTGGCCAGGGGCGCCGCCACCATGAAGATGATCAGCAGTACCAGCATCACGTCGATAAACGGCGTAACGTTGATTTCGTGGTTTTCGGCGAGGTCGTCGCCACCTTCGTTGAGATGCAGGCCCATGGCTTACCCCACTTTCACCATGTGCGGGGCGGCGCGCTCGCTGCCTTGGTGGTCCAGGTCACGGCTGACCAGCAGCAGCACCTGGGCAGAAGCGTCAGACACCTGAGCCTTGTAGCCGGCAATGGAGCGGGCGAAGACGTTGTAGATGACCACTGCCGGGATTGCTGCAACCAGGCCCAAGGCGGTTGCCAGCAGGGCTTCGGCGATGCCTGGGGCAACCACTGCCAGGTTGGTGGTCTGGGTCTTGGCGATGCCGATGAAGCTGTTCATGATGCCCCACACGGTGCCGAACAGGCCGACGAAGGGTGCGGTCGAACCAATGGTGGCGAGCACGCCGGTGCCGCTGCTCATGTTGCGGCCGCTGGCGGCTACCAGGCGCTCGAGGCGGAAGGCGACGCGCTCTTTGATGCCCTCTTTTTCACGTGCATTGGTCGACAGGCGCATCTCTTCGAGCGCATCGTGGACCAAGGTGTGAGCCAGGGTGCCTTCCTTGTTCGAGACGTCGCTGGCTTCCTTGAGGCTGGCGGACTTCTTCAGCTGGGCGATCTCGCCGCGCAGACGACGCTTGGCGCCCATCAGCTCGAAGCCTTTGGCAATCCAGATGGTCCACGTGATGATCGAGGCAATGGCCAGGCCGATCATGACGATCTTCACCACGATGTCGGCGTTTTTGTACATGCCCCATGGGGACAGGTCGTGCGCCATGCCCAGGGTAGTATCTTCGACCAGTGCTTCGACGCTTGGGTCTGCAGCGGCTGGCGCATCGGCCGGGGCGTTGGCGACAGGTGCCGAGCCGTCTGCGGCTGGGGCAGCGGCGGTGTTAGCCGGGGCGGCAGCGGCAGCCGGGGTGCTGGCGTTGGCAGTTGGCTCATCGGCCATGGCCACTGGGGCCAGCACCAGGCTGAACATCAGCGCGGCAATGGCACGCCAGGCGCGCGACGGGGTTGGCGAAGCGGAGGGTTGAGTACGTGTCATGCTGGCCGGACCTGATGAAGAAAAAGAGTGAACGTTCTCCAAGGCCTCGAGATAGGCCGAGAACAGATAGGGGCGCCATTATTGCAAGTAATTCTTGTTAACAAAAGTAATCTTGTTGCTTTTTTCACCTAAGGTCTAGCCACTCATCGTGTAGCGTGGCGGGTTTGATCAACTGGTCTAGGGAGTTTTGAGATGTCAGACCTTTCAGTAATGGTCGTAGGTTGTGGTGATGTGGGCGGCCGTCTGGCCCAGCAATTGCTGGCCCGCGGCTGGCAGGTGAGTGGCCTGCGCCGCGCGGTCGAGCACCTGCCAGCGGGTGTTGTGCCAGTGGCTGCCGACCTGGCCGAACCCACCATCCCGCCAGCGTGGCCACAGCGAGCGCCGGACTACATAGTGTATTGCGTGGCGGCCAGCCAGCACGACGAGGCGGGGTATCAGTCGGCCTATGTCGACGGGTTGCGCCATGTGCTGGCCTGGCTTGCCGAACGTGGTCAGCACCCGCGTCGCTTGCTGTTTGTGTCCAGCAGCAGCGTGTTTGCGCAAAAAGACGGCGAGTGGGTCGACGAGACGGCGGCCACCGAGCCTGAAGGGTACTCTGGCCGGATCATGCTCGACGCCGAGCGCTTGGCGCTGGCCAGTGGTATCCCGGCAAGCGTGGTGCGCTTGACCGGCATCTACGGGCCGGGCCGTGAATGGCTACTGAGCCAGGTGCGTCAGGGCTACCGTGTGGCTGAAGAGCCGCCGCTGTATGGCAACCGTATTCATGCCGAAGACGCCGCAAGCTTGCTGGCTTACCTGCTGCAGGCCGATGCCGACGGCGTGGCGCTGGATGACTGCTATATAGGTGTCGATGACGACCCGGCGCCGCTGGCCGATGTGGTGGGCTGGTTGCGTGGGTGCCTGGGCGTTACCGAGTGGTCGGATGAGCAGCGGGTGCGCCGGACGGGCAGCAAGCGCTGCAGCAATGCCCGTGTGCGGGCGTTGGGCTGGGTGCCAGAGTACCCCAGTTACAAAGAAGGGTATGCGGCGATTCTGCAGGGTAAGGGGTGAGTCTACCGGCCTCTTCGCGGGTAAGCCCGCTCCCACAGGGTGAGCGCTGATTCTGTTGTCAGCGGGGTACCTGTGGGCGCGGGTTTACCCGCGAAAGGGCCGGTGTGACGGGTAGAGATCCTGGCAGGCCTCAGTCCTTCTCAAGCACCCATTGCCGAGCACCGGCCGCCAATACCGGCATTTCATCCGGCTTCGCGCGGTTAACGGCCTGGAAAATCTCCAGCGTGTCGCCATCACGCTTGATGATAAACGGCGCACCGCGCTGTTTGCGCTCCAGCCACAGGCTGTCGTTGCTACCGCCCATGGTCGCGCAATCGCCGGCCAGGCACAGGGCAAAACGGTCCGGGCCAGGCAGGCCACTGACGTTGCCGGTGTCGCTGAAGCGAACGGCGGTGCCTTTGCCCTGGCCGTCGATGATTTTCCATTCACCGCCCAGGTAGGCCTGGTACAGCGCCTTCTCGAAGCTGCCACCCAGCGGTGCATTGCCGGGTTGCTTGACGCGCACGAAGGTTTGTTCGGTACCGGACTGCGCGGTGGTTTTCAGCTCGTCGCCATCCAGCGCCAGCTGCTCGGTCTGGCCGTCCTGGAAGCTGGCCAGCCATTGCTTCTCGTTGGCGCTCAACTGGCCGTCGGCCGCCTCGAAGCCATTGCTGAAGCTGGCCTGTTGGTGAGCCACGTCGAGTTTCCACTCGAACACAGGGCCGTGTTCATTCAGTGCCTGACGCAGGCTGCCACTTTTGACGGCGGCTTTGATGGCGTCCTGGTTGATCCAGGTGCCGTTGAAGTCTTCGGGTTTATGGCTGGCGCAACCGCTCAGAAGCAGGGCTGCCAGCGCGAGGGGCAGTGCTTGACGCATGGTGGGTAACCTTGGGGAGAGAAGGTGACGGGCAGGGCGCCCGTCACCAGGGGCATCACTCGATGACCAGGATCGCGTCCATCTCGACCTGGGAGCCTTTTGGCAGCGCGGCAACGCCAATGGCGGCGCGGGCTGGGTAAGGCTGTTCGAAGTAACGGCCCATCACTTCGTTGACCTTGGCGAAGTGGCTCAGGTCGGTGAGGAAGATGTTCAGCTTGACGATGTCCTTGAACGAGCCACCCGCGGCTTCAGCCACAGCCTTGAGGTTCTCGAAGACCTGCACGGTCTGGGCCTCGAAGCCTTCGACCAGTTCCATGGTCTTGGGGTCCAGTGGGATCTGGCCCGACATGTACACGGTGTTGCCAGCCTTGATTGCCTGGGAGTAGGTACCGATGGCGGCAGGGGCCTTGTCGCTGTTGATGACGGACTTGCTCATGATGACTCCTTGCGGTTGGCGGACTACGTACGCATGCGGGTGATGCGGACCACACCGGTCAAGGTACGCAGCTTCTTGATCACTCGTGCCAGGTGCACGCGGTCGTGCACGCTGACCACCAGTTGGACCACGCTGATACGGCCGTCGCGTTCGTCCATGCTGATCTTCTCGATGTTGCCGTCGGCGGCATTGACGCTGCTGGCCAGCAGCGCGATCAGGCCGCGCTGGTGCTCCAGCTCGACACGCAGCTCGACATTGAATTCGCCAGCAATGTCCTTGGCCCAGGAGAGCTGCACGCACTTCTCTGGGTTGTGGCGAATTTCACTGATGTTGCGGCAGTTCTCCAGATGCACGACCATGCCTTTGCCCGCCGACAGGTGGCCGACGATTGGGTCACCGGGGATCGGCGTGCAGCATTTGGCGTAGCTGAGCACCAGGCCTTCGGTGCCGCGAATGGCCAGCGGGCCTTCCGGCGTTGGCAGCTGTTCGCCTTCGGCCGACAGCAGGCGCCGCGCGACCACATAGGCCATGCGGTTGCCCAGGCCGATGTCTTCGAGCAGGTCTTCGATAAGCTCCAGGCGGTACTCGGCGAGAATCGCCTGAATGCGTTCCTGCGGGATCTTTTCGAGGCTGCTGTCGAAGCCGGTCAGCACCTTGTTCAGCAGGCGTTCGCCGAGGCTGATGGACTCGGAGCGGCGCTGTTGCTTGAGGGCGTGGCGGATGTGCGTGCGTGCCTTGCCGGTGACCACGAAGTTGAGCCAGGCCGGGTTCGGTCGGGCGCCCGGCGCGCTGACGATCTCTACCGTTGAACCGCTTTGCAGGGGCTCAGACAGTGGCGCCAGGCGGCGGTTGATGCGGCAGGCGATGCAACTGTTGCCCACGTCGGTGTGCACCGCATAGGCGAAGTCGACGGCCGTGGAGCCTTTCGGCAGCTCCATGATCCGGCCCTTGGGCGTAAAGACATAGACCTCGTCCGGGAACAGGTCGATCTTCACGCTCTCGATGAATTCCAGCGAGTTGCCCGCGCGCTGCTGCAGTTCGAGGATGCCCTTGACCCACTGGCGGGCCCGCGCGTGGCTGCCTTTTGGCTGCTCGTCGTCGTTGGACTTGTACAGCCAGTGGGCGGCAATGCCGTTGTTGGCCATCTCTTCCATCTCGCGGGTGCGGATCTGGATTTCGATGGGCACGCCGTGCATGCCGAACAGCGTGGTGTGCAACGACTGGTAGCCGTTGGCTTTAGGGATCGCGATGTAGTCCTTGAAGCGACCGGGCAGCGGCTTGTACAGGTTGTGCACGGCGCCGAGCACGCGGTAGCAGGTGTCGACCTTGTCGACGATGATGCGGAAGGCATACACGTCCATGATCTCGTTGAAGGCGCGGCGCTTGCCACGCATCTTCTTGTAGATGCCATAGAGGTGTTTCTGCCGGCCGCTGACCTCGCCCTGGATGCCGTCGGCAGCCAGGCAGTTGGCCAGCGATTGTTCGATTTTGGCGACGATCTCTTTGCGGTTGCCGCGGGCGCTCTTGACCGCCCGGTGAATCAGCGACGAACGCATTGGGTGCATGGCCTTGAAGCCAAGGTCTTCGAATTCGACGCGCACGGTGTGCATGCCCAGCCGGTTGGCGATGGGGGCGTAGATTTCGAGGGTTTCCTTGGCAATGCGCCGGCGTTTTTCACCGGACAGCACTTCCAGCGTGCGCATGTTGTGCAGGCGGTCGGCCAGCTTGACCAGGATCACGCGGATATCGCGCGCCATGGCCATGGCCATTTTCTGGAAGTTCTCGGCCTGCGCCTCGGCCTTGGTCTCGAAGTTCATCTGGGTCAGCTTGCTGACCCCATCGACCAGTTCGGCAACCGTCTCGCCAAATTGCTGGCAGAGGGCTTCCTTGGCGATGCCGGTGTCTTCGATCACATCGTGCAGCATGGCGGCCATCAGGCTCTGATGGTCCATGTGCATGTCGGCGAGGATGCTGGCCACGGCCAGCGGGTGGGTCACGTAGGGCTCGCCGCTGCGGCGGCGCTGCCCGTCGTGGGCCTGCTCGGCGTAGAAATAGGCGCGCCGAACCAGGTTGACCTGTTCGGGGCCCAGGTAGGTCGACAGCCGTTCGGCTAAGGCTTCTATACCCGGCATGGGTTCACCTCTTGCAGAGGAAGAGGGCCTTGTGCCGCGCGACGTCGACCTGGCATCAATCAGACAGCCTCGTTGGACTCGTCCTCGAACGCGGCGAAGACCGGATCCTCGGTGACGATCTCTTCAGCAGCGATGAACTCGTTGGTGACGATGCCTTCGGCGATTTCACGCAGGGCAACAACGGTCGGCTTGTCGTTTTCCCACGCGACGCGTGGCTCTTTGCCGCCGGTCGCCAGCTGACGGGCGCGCTTGGTCGAGAGCATGACCAGCTCAAAGCGGTTATCCACGTGTTCCAGGCAGTCTTCAACAGTTACGCGGGCCATGGTCTTCCTCAGTAGCAATTGCGGTGGGCGTGCAGCCCAATATGGGCAGGCGGACTCAATAGTATAAAAATTCACCAGCCAATAGGGAAGCGCTGTTTTGCCACGCGCGGATCAGGCCAGCCCCTGTGGGGGCGGGTTTAGCCGCGAAAGGGCCGCAACAGACACCCTCCTCTTGTATCTCACAACATCGCGTCGCGCAACCGCGGGGTCAATTCCTCGAACAATGTCTGCACCGAGCGCAACGCCCGGCAATCGGGCCGGGTCAGCAGCCACAGTTGGGTGTCGCAACCGGGCAGCGGGCCGCTCAGCGCATCGACGCCAGGCAAGGCATGCACCATGTAGTCGGGCAGCGCCGCCACGCCTAGCCCGGTGCTGACCAGTTGCGCAATGGTCGACATGCCGCTGCATTGGTAGCGTGGGCTCAACCCAGGGTATTGCTGGTTGCGCCAGACCACGGTCGGGTGGTCCTGCATCGAGTCGTCCGGGGCAATCCACGGCACGCCGCTGGCCGACTCGGTCAGCCGCTCGCGCCACTGCGGCTGGCCGCAGATCACGTAGGAGGTCGAGCCCAGGCAGCGGCCTACCAGGTGTTCGGGTGGCGTATTGGTCAGGCGCAGGGCGATGTCGGCATCGCGCCGGCTGAGGTTGGCGAAGGTGTTGGAGGTGCCCATTTCCAGCGACAACGCCGGGTAATTGGGCATGAAGTCGGCCAATGCCGGCAGCAGCAGGCTGTGCATGACCGCCTCGGTGCAGGTCAGCCGCACCGTACCGCTGACCACCTGTTCGCCGCTGGTCATGGCGATGCGCGCGGCCTCCAGGGCCTGTTCGGCGCGCTCGGCCTGCTCGGCCAGGGCCTGGGCGGTGTCGGTGGGCAGGTAGCCTTTACGGCTTTTGACGAACAGCGCGGTGCCCAGTGCCGACTCGAGGCGACGGATCGAGCGGAACACCGTCGAGACGTCCACCTTGAGCAGTTCGGCAGCCTTGGCCAACGAGCGGCCACGTTCCAGGGCCAGGACCAGGGAGAGGTCGGCGTGGGTAATCTGATATTGCATTGATGCACGCTCTGCTTGCCGAAATGCCAATGTCTGTTGCGTTGAGGCCATTTTATAGTGGAACCGCCCCTGGGAATCAATGCGCCCGGTCAGGCAACCAATCCCCACGATGGGAAAGTGAAAAAAACAACAGCTGCAACCATCGTCGCCCGTGAGGCGCCAGCCGTATCCCCACATCGCCGCAGCAAATCAAAGGATGTACACCATGACGTCGGTCACCCCGTGCGCCAGTTCTTCCAGCGAGATGAAAGACTTCCTCCAGGCCCATCCGGATACGCAGTATGTCGATCTGCTGATCTCCGACATGAATGGCGTGGTACGCGGCAAGCGCATCGAGCGGGCCAGCCTGCACAAGGTGTACGAAAAAGGCATCAACCTGCCGGCGTCACTGTTTGCCCTCGACATCAACGGTTCGACCGTTGAAAGCACCGGCCTGGGCCTGGACATTGGCGATGCCGACCGCATCTGCTACCCGATCCCCGGCACGCTGTGCAACGAGCCGTGGCAGAAACGCCCGACCGCCCAGTTGCTGATGACCATGCACGAGATCGAAGGCCAGCCTTTCTTCGCCGACCCGCGCGAAGTGCTGCGCCAGGTGGTGAGCAAGTTCGACGACCTGGGCTTGGATATCTGCGCCGCGTTCGAGCTTGAGTTCTACCTGATCGACCAGGACAACCTCAACGGCCGCCCGCAACCGCCGCGCTCGCCTATTTCGGGCAAGCGCCCGCAGTCGACCCAGGTGTACCTGATCGACGACCTCGACGAATACGCCGACTGCCTGCAAGACATGCTCGAAGCGGCCAAGGAGCAAGGCCTGCCGGCCGATGCCATCGTCAAGGAAAGCGCCCCGGCGCAGTTCGAGGTCAACCTGCACCACGTTGCCGACCCGCTGAAGGCCTGCGACTACGCCATCCTGCTCAAGCGCCTGATCAAGAACGTGGCCTACGACCATGAGATGGACACCACCTTCATGGCCAAGCCCTACCCGGGCCAGGCGGGCAACGGGCTGCACGTGCACATCTCGCTGCTGGACAAGAAAACCGGCAAGAACATCTTCGCCAGCAGTGACCCGCTGGAAAGCGACGCGCTGCGCCACGCCATCGGTGGCGTGCTGGAAACCATGCCGGCGTCGATGGCTTTCCTCTGCCCGAACATCAACTCGTACCGCCGTTTCGGCGCGCAGTTCTATGTGCCCAACGCGCCGAGCTGGGGCCTGGACAACCGCACCGTCGCGGTTCGCGTGCCGACCGACAGCAGCGAGAACGTGCGCATCGAGCACCGTGTGGCCGGCGCTGACGCCAACCCTTACCTGATGCTCGCGGCCATTCTTGCCGGTATCCACCACGGCCTGACCAGCAAGGTCGAGCCGGGTGAACCGATTGAAGGCAACTCGTACGAACAACTGGAACAGAGCCTGCCGAACAACCTGCGCGATGCCCTGCGCGCGCTGGATGACAGCGAAGTGCTCAATCAATACATCAGCCCGGATTACATCGATATCTTCGTCGCCTGCAAGGAAAGCGAGCTGGCCGAGTTTGAAGTGTCGATCTCCGACCTCGAGTACAACTGGTACCTGCACACGGTGTAAGCCCATGAGCGCAAATGCGGTCCCCTTGATCGGTATCAGTGCCTGCCGCCAGCAGGTGGGGAAGAACTCGTCGCACACGGTGGGCGACAAGTATGTCGAGGCGGCCGGCTTTGCCGGGCTGCCACTGATTTTGCCGGCGCGCGACGGGGGCAGTGATACCCCCGCGCTGCTGGCCCAGCTCGACGGCATTCTTTTTACTGGCTCGCCTTCAAATATCGAACCGCATCATTACAATGGCGCCCCCAGCGTGGAGGGTACCCGGCATGATCGCGCGCGCGATCGCCTGACCCTGCCGCTGCTGCAGGCAGCGATTGCCGCCGGTGTGCCGGTGTTTTGCATTTGCCGTGGGTTCCAGGAATTGAATGTGGCCCTTGGCGGCACCTTGCACCAGCGTGTGCAGGAGCTGCCTGGCTACCTTGACCACCGCGAACCTGAGGACGCACCCCTGGAGGTGCAATACGGCCCTCGTCACCCCGTTGGCATCGCGCCTGGCGGGTTGTTCGAGCGCCTAGGCCTGGCTGCGCAATTCGAGGTCAACTCGTTGCACAGCCAGGGCATCGACCGCCTGGCCCCTGGGCTGCGGGTCGAGGCGCGGGCCCCGGATGGCCTGATCGAAGCGGTGTCGATGCCAGATGCGCCGGGCTTCGTGCTTGGCGTGCAGTGGCACCCTGAATGGCGTTTTGCCGAAAACCCGGTCTCCCGGCGCCTTTTCCAGGCGTTCCGCGAGGCCTGTATTGCCCATGCTGCACGGGAGGGTACGCGCCAGAAAGCATTCTGACGTCACCCGAAAGTCTCGGATGACGCCCCCCTGTTGCAAGCTTTCAATGAGTGAAAGCGGGCCTTGTACGCAAGGCCCGCGAAAACAATTCCAAAATTTACGGCACATACTCATGAGCGATTACACAGAAGCCGGCCGCCCACCCGATGTGGCGGCCGACGCGGGCAACACCCAGCGCAGCAAGGGCTTGGCCAAAGGCCGCCTGGGCTTGTTGGCCAGCGTGGTGCTGGGCATTTCCACCATCGCCCCGGTCTATACCCTGACCGGCGCGCTTGGCCCAACCGTGCGAGAGGTCGGTGCCCACCTGCCTGCGGTATTCATCGTCGGCTTCCTGCCGATGCTGCTGGTCGCCCTTGGCTATCGCGAGTTGAACTCGGCAGAGCCGGACAGCGGCACCTCGTTCACCTGGTCGGCGCGCGCCTTTGGCCCGATGATCGGCTGGATCGGGGGCTGGGGGCTGGTGGTCGCCACCACCATCGTGCTGTCGAACCTGGCAGGCGTGGCGGTCGACTTCTTCTACCTGTTCCTGGGGCAGATCACCGGCAACCATGGCCTGGCGGCCTTGGCGGATAACCTGCTGATCAACATCAGTACCTGTTGCGTGTTCATCGCCCTGGCGGTGTGGATCTGCTGTCGCGGCATAGCCACCACCATGACGGTGCAGTACGGCCTGGTGGCCCTGCAGTTGCTGGTGCTGATCGGCTTTGCCTTCGCCGCCTTCGGTGGCACCACTGCGCCGCCACCGCTGGAATTCGATTTCGCCTGGTTCAACCCGTTCGGTGTCGAGTCGTTTTCGGCCTTTGCCGCGGGGCTTTCACTGTCGATCTTCATCTTCTGGGGCTGGGACACCTGCCTGACCGTCAGCGAAGAATCGGTGGGCAGCGAAGAGGTGCCGGGCAAGGCCGCCACTTGGACCGTGATGTTGATCCTCGGCCTGTACCTGTTCACCGCCATCGCCACCCTGCAGTTTGCCGGTATCAGCGAAACGGGCCTGGGCCTGAACAACCCGCGCATCCAGGAGAACGTCTTTGCCCACCTGGCCGGCCCGGTGATGGGGCCGCTGGCGATCCTGATGTCCATCGCCGTGCTGGCCAGCACCGCAGCGTCGCTGCAGTCGACCTTCGTGGCACCGGCGCGCACCCTCTTGGCCATGGGTTACTACGGTGCGGTACCGCCTAAGTTCGCCAGCGTTTGCCCGCGTTCGCAAACCCCGCGCTATGCCACCATCTGCGCTGGCCTGGCCGCCGGCCTGTTCTACGTGACCATGCGTACCCTGAGCGAGAACGTGCTGGCCGACACCATCACCGCGCTGGGGATGATGATCTGCTTCTACTATTCGCTGACTGCGTTTGCCTGCGTCTGGTACTTCCGCGACAGCCTGTTCGACAGCGTGCGCCACTTCGTCATGCGCGGCCTGTGCCCGCTGGTCGGTGGGGTCATCTTGTCGGTGATCTTCGCGCGTACCGCGATCGACAGCGCTTCGCCAGACTTCGGCAGCGGCTCGCATGTGGGTGGGCTGGGGCTGGTGTTCGTGATTGCCGCGATCATTTCGGTGCTCGGCATCGGGCTGATGCTGCTGTCGCGGATGCGGGCGCCGGCGTACTTCCTGGGGGCGACCCTGCGTCAGCAGGCGACCCTGCCGCTGGCGGAGTAATGCAGAGGGGGCGCTTTGCGCCCCATTCGCAGCACAAGGCTGCTCCTACATCCTTGCCTTTGTAGGAGCAGCCTTGTGCTGCGAATGGGCTGCAAAGCAGCCCCGCTCGGTCTCTCAGGAGAGCAGTTCTTTCAGCAGCCCACCGTGGCGCTGCTGTTGCTTCTTCAACTGCAGGCGGTTCGAGCGGAACACCGCCTTCAACTCCTCCAGCGCGACGCCGAAGTCATCATTGATGATCAGGTAATCGTACTCGTCGTAATGCACCATCTCGCTGACCGCTTCTTTCATGCGCCCGGCGATGATCTCCTCACTGTCCTGCCCACGCCCATCCAGGCGCTGACGCAGCGCTTCCTGGCTGGGTGGCAGGATGAACACCGAGAGTGCCTCGGGCATCAGCTTGCGCACCTGCTGGGCACCTTGCCAGTCGATTTCCAGGATCAGGTCGAAGCCCTGGTCGAGGGTCTGCTGCAGTGCGCTGCGCGACGTGCCGTAGAAGTTGCCGAACACTTCGGCATGCTCGAGGAAGTCGCCTTGCTCGATCAGTGCCTTGAATTCTTCGTGCACGACGAAGTGGTAGTTCACCCCGTGCTGCTCACCCGGGCGCATGGCGCGGGTGGTGTGCGAGACCGAGACGCGGATTTGCTTGTCGTCCTGGGTCAGGGCCGTTACCAGGCTGGTCTTGCCGGCACCCGAAGGGGCCGAAACGATGTAGAGGGTGCCGCTGCTGTGATTCATGGTCGGGGTGGCCTTACTCGATGTTCTGTACTTGTTCACGCATCTGTTCGATCAATACCTTCAGGTTGACCGCCGCTTGCGTGCTACGCGGGTCGAATGCCTTGGAACCGAGGGTATTGGCTTCGCGGTTGAGTTCCTGCATCAGGAAGTCCAGGCGCCGGCCGGCCGCGCCGCCCGACTTGAGCACGCGACGCACTTCGGTGACGTGGGTGGCGAGGCGGTCGAGCTCTTCGGCGACGTCGCTCTTTTGCGCCAGCAGCACCATCTCCTGCTCCAGGCGTTGCGGGTCGAGCTCAGCCTGCATGTCGCCGAAGCGGTCGAGAATTTTCTGCCGCTGGGCCGCCAGCATCTGCGGCACCAGGGCGCGCAGTGTGGTGACCTCGGTGGTCATGTTGTCCAGGCGTTCGTTGATCAGCCGGGCCAGCTCCTGGCCTTCACGCAGGCGCCCGGCCTTGAGCTCGGCCAGCGCGTCGTCGAACAGCGCCACGGCCTCGGCGTTCAGCGCTTGCGGGTCGCTGGCGTCGGCAACCAGCACGCCGGGCCACGACAGCACTTCCAGGGGGTTCAGCGGGGCCGGCTGCTTGATCAGGCCAGCCACCTCTTCGGCGGCGGCGACCAGCTGTGCGGCGCGCTCACGGTCCACTTTCAGTGGCTTGCCGGTGCTGTCTTCGTTGAGGCGCAAGGTGCATTCCACCTTGCCGCGCGACAGCCCCTGGCGCAGGCCTTCGCGTACCGCGCCTTCGAGGTCACGCAGGGCCTCGGGCAGGCGCAGGTGCGGCTCCAGGTAGCGGTGGTTGACCGAGCGCAGCTCCCAGACCAGGGTGCCTTGGCTGCCGGCGCGCTCGACACGAGCAAAAGCGGTCATGCTGTGCACCATGGGGAGTACCTCGCGTAGATGAATGAACAGGAAAGCCTCTCGGCTGCAAGGCGCAGGATTGTAGCGCAGTGGGGCCTCGGCGCCCAATCCAGCCATGTTACAGAGGGCGAAATGCGCAGTGGGAAAAGGCGACAGGCTGTCAGGGGCGCGACAATAGGCGTGTCCTCCCGCAGCTGCGAGCTCTATAATGCTCGGCAGATTCAAGTCCCAGTACAGGTATCCCAGATGAAACGTCCAAGTGGTCGCGCCGCCGATCAGCTCCGCTCGATCCGCATCACCCGCAACTACACCAAGCACGCCGAAGGGTCGGTACTGGTCGAGTTCGGTGACACCAAGGTCATCTGCACGGTCAGCGTGGAGAATGGTGTGCCCCGCTTCCTCAAAGGCCAGGGCCAAGGCTGGCTGACAGCCGAATACGGCATGCTGCCGCGCTCTACCGGCGAGCGTAACCAGCGCGAAGCCAGCCGTGGCAAGCAGGGCGGCCGCACCCTGGAAATCCAGCGCCTGATCGGCCGCTCGCTGCGCGCCGCGCTGGACATGAGCAAGCTCGGTGACATCACCCTGTACATCGACTGCGATGTGATTCAGGCCGACGGTGGCACCCGCACCGCGTCGATCACCGGTGCCATGGTCGCCCTGTGCGATGCCTTGGCCGTGATCAAGAAGCGTGGCGGCCTCAAGGCTGGCAACCCGCTCAAGCACATGATCGCCGCGGTTTCCGTGGGCATGTACCAAGGCGAGGCCGTGCTGGACCTGGACTACCTGGAAGACTCCGCCGCCGAGACCGACCTGAACGTGGTCATGACCAGCACCGGTGGTTTCATCGAGGTACAGGGCACCGCCGAGGGCGCGCCGTTCCAGCCTGAAGACCTGAACGCCATGCTCGCCGTGGCGCAGAAGGGCATGAACGAGATCTTCGAACTGCAGCAGGCCACCCTGGCCGACTGATTCATAGCAATTGGGGCCGCTTCGCGGCCCATCGCCGGCAAGCCGGCTTGTGTCTTGAGGGGGTATTAGAATCAGGAGTGAGAGCGGTGAATGGCAAGCTGACTGCCGGAGGTGCTGCGAGCACGAGTGGGAGCACA
>NZ_JABWRW010000070.1:0-564 GCF_014269095.1 Pseudomonas sp. SWRI50
GCTCAGGGACTGCAACGGCGTGCTGTTGGCCAGGCTGGAACACTGGCAGCGGCTGTTGAAGGTCTTGAAGAACGCGCGCACGTAATCGTTGGCCGGCTGGTTGATCAGCTGCTGTGGAGTGCCGATTTGCACCACCCGGCCGCCCTCCATGATCGCGATGCGATGGCCGATGCGGATGGCTTCCTCGATGTCGTGGGAAATGAAGAGGATGGTGCGCTGCTGCTCGGCCTGCAGGCGCATCAGCTCGCCCTGCATCTCGTTGCGGATCAGCGGGTCAAGGGCCGAGAAGGCTTCGTCCATCAACAGGATGGTCGGGTCGTTGGCCAGCGCCCGTGCCAGGCCCACGCGCTGCTGCATGCCGCCGGACAGCTGGTGCGGGTAGCTGTGCTCGTGACCGGCCAGGCCGACCTGGCTCAGCGCCTCGCGGGCACGGCGGTGGCGTTCGGTTTCAGCAACGCCGGCGATTTCCAGGCCGAAGGCGGTGTTCTGCAGCACGCTCATGTGCGGCATCAGGGCGAAGGACTGGAACACCATGCCCATTTCCTTGCGGCGCACATCGAGCAG
>NZ_JABWRW010000071.1:0-510 GCF_014269095.1 Pseudomonas sp. SWRI50
ATACTGCTTGGGTTTTTAAGAAACCCTAAACTTGGCTCAGCAATCTCAAATGACTATGTGATTTCTCGCATGGCCACTTGTGATGCTGATAATCTTTGTGACTATCAGTCCATACTCACAAGCACCCACACGAATTGCTTGATTCAATTTGTTAAAGAGCGTTTGGTTAAGAGCTTTTCGTCTCAACCGAGGTGCGCATTCTACGCTTTCCTCAGGGCCTGTCAAGCGTTTATTTTGAAGTATTTTCCGAGAAACTCGTTTCACTTCAACCACTTAACTCGCTGCGATCTCTCGTAGCGGGAGGCGAATAATACAGCATTCAAAAACGCTGTCAACCACCTTTTTACAGCTGCTGAGCGGTCATTCAACCTGGTCAGCAAGAAGCTTGGGCTTCTACTTAAAGACAAAACCCCTACCTGCTCGCGCAGATAGGGGTTTTGCGAAATGAATCTTGACGATGACCTACTCTCACATGGGGAAACCCCACACTACCATCGGCGATGCATCGTT
>NZ_JABWRW010000072.1:0-466 GCF_014269095.1 Pseudomonas sp. SWRI50
CAAGGTGAAGTACAACGGCGCGTGGTTGTCGATCGGCAGACCGTCTTTGTTGGTCAGGGTGACGGTGTAAGTGATCTCGCCGCCTTCGGTAACCGATGGAGTGGCGGTCAGCTTGGCGATGACGTCGTCAGTAGTGTCAGTCACTTTGACCGACGCTGCGTCACCCAACTGCAGGTTCTCGAAGGCACGGCCGTCAACATCGACGGCAGACTTGATACCCAGGGAAATTTCGCCAGCGTCTTTGTAAACGTCGTCGCCCTGTGCTTCGTGGGTATAAGGCGCGCTTGTTTCGCCAGCCTTGATGGTGACGGTAGCGTTGTTGCTCAGGGTCACGACCAGATCGTGAGCCAGGGCAGTGTTGATGTGAACGGTGAAGGTCGGTTTGACGTTTTCCGCCACCGAGACTTGATCAGCGGTGATGGTGACTTTGACCACATCGCCTTCGTTGCCTGGGGTACCCGGCTCG
>NZ_JABWRW010000073.1:0-463 GCF_014269095.1 Pseudomonas sp. SWRI50
TGCTCTTTCGAGCCCACAAATTTTACCTTAGCCTGATCCACTACCAGTGAAAGTAGTGTTCAGTCTATTTCTATCACATATCCGAATTTTTAAAGAACGATCTGACAAAAGCCAGAAATCAACATTCGAAGCGAATGCTCATTTCTGAGTTTGATCACGTACTGCAAGAGTGGTGGAGCCAAGCGGGATCGAACCGCTGACCTCCTGCGTGCAAGGCAGGCGCTCTCCCAGCTGAGCTATGGCCCCAAATACTGGTAGGTCTGGGCAGATTTGAACTGCCGACCTCACCCTTATCAGGGGTGCGCTCTAACCAACTGAGCTACAGACCTATATAGGGTCTTGATCGTCTTCGACAATGAATCAAGCAATTCGTGTGGGAGCTCATCAGCAGGCTGATGTCGTCGATTAAGGAGGTGATCCAGCCGCAGGTTCCCCTACGGCTACCTTGTTACGACTTCACCCC
>NZ_JABWRW010000074.1:0-460 GCF_014269095.1 Pseudomonas sp. SWRI50
GACTGGGGTGAAGTCGTAACAAGGTAGCCGTAGGGGAACCTGCGGCTGGATCACCTCCTTAATCGACGACATCAGCCTGCTGATGAGCTCCCACACGAATTGCTTGATTCACTTGTATAAAGACGATGCTGTAACGCGACCCTGTTATAGGTCTGTAGCTCAGTTGGTTAGAGCGCACCCCTGATAAGGGTGAGGTCGGCAGTTCAAATCTGCCCAGACCTACCATTACATGGTTCAGCCGTAGAATACGGGGCCATAGCTCAGCTGGGAGAGCGCCTGCCTTGCACGCAGGAGGTCAGCGGTTCGATCCCGCTTGGCTCCACCATTTTTCGCAGTATGCAGTCGCTTGTCAGAACTTAGAAATGAACATTCGTTGATGAATGTTGATTTCTGACTTTTGTCAGATCGTTCTTTAAAAATTCGGATATGTGATAGAAATAGACTGAACACTACTTTCACT
>NZ_JABWRW010000075.1:0-460 GCF_014269095.1 Pseudomonas sp. SWRI50
GTAATCAACAGGGCTCAGGCCGTTAAGCCTTAGCTTGATGCGGTCATGGTTGTAGTAATGAATGTACTCATCCAGACCCGCCTTCAGTTCTTCGACGCTTTCAAATCGCTTCAGGTGGAAAAACTCTGACTTGAGCGTACCAAAGAAGCTTTCCATGGCCGCGTTGTCCAGGCAATTTCCTTTGCGCGACATGCTCTGTTTTACGCCGCGCTGATAGAGCTTGTGACGATACTGAGGCTGTTGATAGTGCCAGCCCTGATCCGAGTGCATCACCAGCTTTGGCGTCTCGCCCAGCCTCTCAAGTGCCTTGTCCAGCATGTTTCCAACCAGGCTGTAACAGGGCCGGCTGGCCATTTCGTATGCCACGATCTCGGCGTTGTACAAGTCCATGACGGGTGAGAGGTAGAGCTTTTGCTCGGCGACCTTGAACTCGGTTACATCGGTTACCCACTTCTGATTG
>NZ_JABWRW010000076.1:0-433 GCF_014269095.1 Pseudomonas sp. SWRI50
TATCGCACCGGACAACGTCTACACCGGTACCAACGACCCAGTGATCAAATCGATCGCTTCGGTTGATGGCGCCGATGTTGGCAAGTTCGAGAACCTGGTTCTGGACAAGACTCCGGTCAGCACTGCTGTCACCGATGAGCCTGGCTCGGGTACTCCGGGTGCCGGCAACGAGGGCGACTTGGTCAAGGTGACCATCACCGCTGATCAGGTTTCGGTGGCTGAAAACGTCAAACCGACCTTCACCGTCCACATCAACACCGCCCTGGCTCACGACCTGGTCGTGACGCTGAGCAACAACGCCACCGTCACTATCAAGGCCGGTGAAACCAGCGCGCCGTACACCCACGAAGCGCAAGGCGACGACGTCTACAAAGACGCTGGCGAAATCGAGCTGGGCGTGAAGTCGGCAGCAGACATCGATGGCCGTGCCTTC
>NZ_JABWRW010000077.1:0-430 GCF_014269095.1 Pseudomonas sp. SWRI50
GGTTTCGCCAGCCTTGATAGTAACGGTGGCGTTGTTGCTCAGGGTTACGACCAGGTCGTGGGCCAAAGCGGTGTTGATGTGGACGGTGAAGGTCGGTTTGACGTTCTCGGCGACCGAAACCTGATCAGCCGTGATGGTGACTTTGACCAAGTCGCCTTCGTTGCCCGGCGTACCTGGTTCGTCAGTGACAGCAGTGCTGACCGGGGTCTTGTCCAGAACCAGGTTCTCGAACTTGCCAACATCGGCGCCATCGACGGTGGCGATCGACTTGATCACCGCGTCATTGGTACCGACGTAGACGTTGTCCGGGGCAGTCACCGTGGTGAAACCGGTGGTGCTGTTGGCCGGCACAGTAATGACGGTGGTGCCATCGCTCAGGGTGAAGGTCAGCGCCGAGTGCTTGTCGATCGGCAAGCCATCTTTGTTGGTC
>NZ_JABWRW010000078.1:0-370 GCF_014269095.1 Pseudomonas sp. SWRI50
TATCGCACCGGACAACGTCTACACCGGTACCAACGACCCAGTGATCAAATCGATCGCTTCGGTTGATGGCGCCGATGTTGGCAAGTTCGAGAACCTGGTTCTGGACAAGACCCCGGTCAGCACTGCTGTCACCGATGAGCCTGGCTCGGGTACTCCGGGTGCCGGCAACGAGGGCGACTTGGTCAAGGTGACCATCACGGCTGACCAGGTATCGGTGGCTGAAAACGTCAAACCGACCTTCACCGTCCACATCAACACCGCCCTGGCTCACGACCTGGTCGTGACCTTGAGCAACAACGCCACCGTCACCATCAAAGCCGGTGAAACCAGCGCGCCGTACACCCACGAAGCGCAAGGCGACGACGTCTAC
>NZ_JABWRW010000079.1:0-366 GCF_014269095.1 Pseudomonas sp. SWRI50
CGACAAGCGCGACACCGTGCGCGAACGCGATTCCAACCGCGAGCTGCAGCGTGCCGTGCGTAACAAGGGCAAGGAAGACTAGATCTTCTTTAGCCTGTTCCGGCCTCTTCGCGGGGCAAGCCCGCTCCCACAGACAACCCACTGCCTTCAAATTCGGTGGGTTACCTGTGGGAGCGGGCTTGCCCCGCGAAGAGGCCCGTGCTGCAAACGCAAACCTCAGCGCCCGCTGCGCCGCTCCGCCCGCGCCACGCGCTGGGCCTCTTCGTGCGCCTCCTCCAGCACCTCCTGCACATACAAAATGTGCCGGCTGGAAACCTCCCGAGCATCCTCCGCCCTGCCCTCGACAATCGCCAGGTACAGCTCCCG